>NZ_PNCT01000054.1:0-46651 GCF_005887365.1 Pseudoalteromonas sp. S3785
AACTGAGCTATCGAGGCACTTATACAGTGCTGATTAAAAATAACAAAGTATTTTTAATGCAATTCCCACTCAACGTTATCGGCTGAGCCATTTGGGCGTGCGGCGTATTAAACGAGTTTTGCCCTTACAAGTCAACTTTTTTTTTACTCTTTATAACTGTTTGAACGGTTTTCACACAACAATGCAAGTTTTTATATACTAATGTTTATTTATCCAGCAAAAAATTACGAAAAACCTTAATTTAATCAATTAAACCAGACTAAAAACGTAGTGAATTATTTTACGTAAATGATACGATTACTTTGGAAATACGGTAAGGGCTTATCGTAATAACAAATACCAATGGGAACAATCAATGCAGAGTAAATTCTCTTCGCCTGTGAAAGGCTTACTGCCGCTTTTTTTAATAATTAATATTGCAGTAACAGCGCTTGCTATTGTTGCCTTCGCGTTTTATTCGCAAAACACACAACCTGCACCAGCAGCCAAACAAAAAGTAAGTATTACGAAACTTGCACAGCAACTTGATTTACCAATGGTAGATGCACTTACTATGTATGGGCAAGGTAAGGTTCGTCAGCTACTTGAACTTACCTCAATATTAGATGATGAGTTTGAATATACGCTTTATCGCTTTAATGCCACCTCAGAAACCCAACTTGTATATAGCAGCACTAAACCCGCTATCGAGTCTAAAAAAGTAAATGAGCATTTAACTGAGCAAGGCGTATTACACCATATATTACTATTAAACGACCAACCCATTGGTGAACTAATAATAAAACAGCAGTTACCAGCAGTGCCTTTAACGCAGCAAGACTCGCAAGTAATAGCCTATATTATTGCAATTGTGAGCGTGTTTGCCTTATTTGCATTAGCCTTACTATTTAATACCTATATAAATACCCGCTTGCGTAAAAGCAGCCATTTATTAAATGAAGAACTGCAAGCAATTACTGAAAATGGCAATTACGAAAGTAAAGTAAGTGAAAAACTAGACTTAGGCTTATCTGGCGTTGCTAAAAACATTAATTTACTGCTTGGTAAAGTTAACTCAGTAATGTCTGAAAAAGAGGCTGCGCAAAAGGAGCTACAAAAATTACAAACTGGCCTTGAGAGTGAAGTACAGCAAAGAACGATTGCATTAGAGCAAGCTACATTAAAGGCACAGCGCGCTAGCGAAACCAAAACCACCTTTTTAGCCACTATGAGCCATGAAATCCGCACGCCTATGAACGGCGTAATTGGCACTATTGATTTATTAAGACAAACAGAGCTTGATGGTGCGCAGCATCGCTTAAGTACCATTATCCGTGAGTCAGCGTTTTCATTACTGAGTATTTTGGATGACATTTTAGACTTTTCAAAAATTGAAGCGGGTAAACTAAATATCGACCCTACGCCTTTTTCTGTTACCGATACAATTGAAGAGGTAGCTCGGGTACTTTCATCTGTTGCTAAAAAACGTCAATTAGATTTAGAGCTTTCTATTGCACCAGATATTCCTACCAATCTAACTGGCGATACAATCCGAGTTCGCCAAGTGCTGTATAACCTATGCAGTAATGCAATTAAGTTCACCAGCACCGATGACAAACGCCAAGGTCATGTAAAAATATCGGTAGAGGTCGCTCATAATACAGCGGATCATTTTACGCTGCGTTTTTGTGTAACCGATAACGGCAAGGGCATGACCCAGGCGCAGCTGCGAGAAATATTTAATCCGTTTGTACAAGCAGAAAACTCAATTACCCGCGAATACGGTGGGACAGGTTTAGGGCTTTCGATTTGTAAAAGTTTAACAGAGCTTATGCTCGGTACTATTAATGTAACGAGCCATGCTGGTATTGGTAGCGAGTTTACCGTTGAACTGCCATTTGGTACCTCTGGAAAAATTAAATACGCACATAAAAATGCACTCAATGGTAAACACGTTGTGGTTGTAAGTAACCATTTAGAACGTGAAAAAGCGATGTACCGCTATTTATCGTTTATGGGCGCTAAAATTACTTACGTGCACGATCAACAAGAAATAGAAGCACAACAAGAGCACCGCGATATTATATGGGTTGTTGATGGCATAGACGATATGGAAAGGGTTAACTCTTTATTACGTCGTCTTATATACTCGCTTGAAGATAACAACCAGCAAGTTGTGGTGTTAAGTAAGCTTGATGAAGCTGCTATAAACCATAAAAATGTATTTTATATAAATGCTTCCCCGCTTTGTAAGTCTAACTTTATGATGTCGATTTTGGTGGCAGCTGGTTTGCATCAGCCTAAGCAAGTCAAAAAAACAAAAACACTCAACAATTATTTAAATGTTGAACAAGCACGCGATGCAAATAAACTCATTTTACTAGTAGAAGACAACCTACTAAACCAGCAAGTGTTAACTGATCAACTGCACATTTTAGGCTATGGCGTGGAAGTAGCTAACAATGGTGAAGAAGGCTTAGATATGTGGCGTCAAAACAATTACTCGCTCATATTAACCGACTTACACATGCCAAAAATGTCGGGATACGACATGGTTGAAAAAATTCGTGATGAAGCAGAGTTATTAGAGTCTATAGACTCACAGCCTTATATTATTGCCGTTACCGCCAATGCGCTTAAAGGTGAAAAAGAACGTTGCCTTGCTGTTGGTATTAATGATTTTATTACTAAGCCTATAGAGCTTAATGCCCTAGAAGATACCTTAAAGCGTTGGTATGACAAACATAACAAAGACCAAACTGTTGTCATTCATCAAAAACCTGCTATGCCCATTAATATGGATGCGGTATCCACTTATGTAAATGGCGACGAAGCCAAGCAAATACGCTTTTTCAAAATGTTTTTGGAGCAAAGCCAAAGCTTAATTAAAAGCATTAATTCGGGTGTTATGGTTAATGACAGAGATGAGATCAGTGATGCCTGTCATCAACTTAAGTCTATTTCTAAAACAATTGGTGCTGAGGCTGTAGCACAATGTGCACAAGAGTTTGAAGAAAAGTGTAAAAATGCAGAGCTTGATACTGATGAGCTAATCGCACAAAGAGACACCCTTGAGATTGAATACTCTAAAGCTGCACAGTTTTTAAAAGAACAAGTACGCTCAGCAAGCACTGATGAGGAAACGCTCTAGAATATAGCTATAAAAAAAGGGCTAATTAGCCCTTTTTTTGTATCTGTACTTTTATTTTTCTGGCGGTCGATAACCTTCAATTTCTACGTCTTTGTCTTCAAACAAAAAACCAACCATTTGCTCTTCTAAAAACGTACGGTGCTCTGGGTCCATCATATTTAAATGCTTTTCGTTAATTAGCATCGTTTGCTTGTGCTGCCACTGGCCCCATGCTTCTTTAGAGATATTATTAAAAATTTTCTCGCCTAGTTCACCAGGGTATAACTGAAATCCAAGCCCTTCGGCTTCTTTTTGTAACTTTTGACAAAATACTGTACGTGCCATAATTGACTCTCTTAAGCGCTAAATGTAAATAGTTTAACCTATTGAGCTCATTTGTTTAACCAACTTTTTAGTTGGTGCGGCTAAACCCACCTCTATTGATTGATCGAGTGGGTACCACACGAGCTGTTTATCATTTACTACATCCGGTACGCTATCAATATTAAGAACATACGGGTTTATTGTTAGCTCAAAATGCGAAAACACATGAGTAAAAGGCACCCACTCTTCCAGCTCGGTTTTTAAACCTTGCTGATTTAAAAATAACACCATTTCGCTGTATTCATTAAACTCAAAAAAGCCAAATAAACCGCCCCAAATACCGCTACTTGGGCGTTTTTCCATTAAAACTTTCTCGTCATGTTGAATAATTAATTGATGACAACTTTTTTTAGGAACCACTTTTTTAGGTTTAGAATGAGGGAACTCTTTAACTTTTCCTGCGTTAAACGCACCGCAATCGCTATTTAGTGGGCATGCTTGGCAGTCAAAGCGACTGCGCGAGCAAAGACTGGCGCCCAAGTCCATCATGGCTTGGTTAAACTCAGTCACATTGTTTTTAGGGGTTAACTGGGTAGATAAATGCCAAAGTTGGTTTTCTACTTTTTTTACCCCATACCACCCTTCAATCATAAAGTATCGGGCAAGCACTCGCTTAACATTGCCATCTAAAATAGGGTGGTGCTGTCCAAGCGACAGCGATAATACGGCACCTGCCGTAGAGCGCCCTATTCCGGGTAAATCCATGACTTCGTCTAGTGTAGTTGGAAATTTACCTTGGTATTTATCTCGCACTATTTTGGCCGTTTTATGTAAGTTACGTGCCCGTGCGTAGTAACCTAAGCCAGTCCAATGATGCAGCACTAAGTCTTCGTCTGCATTTGCTAAAGCAACGATATCTGGGAAGCTTGCCATAAACTTTTCAAAATATGGAATAACCGTAACAACTTGCGTTTGCTGTAACATTACTTCCGACACCCACACTTTATAAGGCGTTTTAGCTAACTGCCAAGGCAGTGTTTTACGCCCATGAAGGTGATACCAATCAACCACTCGGTTAGCAAACTTGTCTGACTGCTGTTTATTTAAATCCAACATATACTACTTTTACTCATGCTCAATAGCGGCTCAGTCTATTGCAGTTAATAAAAAGATCAAGCGATGAAGGCGCTATAACACGCTAATACTTGTGATTAGCTGCGTGGTCAGGGATAATACGCAACCATTTTTAAACACATTGTTTTTGTCAGGCCAATAATATGAGTGAATCAAGTAACAACAACCTTGAGCAAGCTAAGCAAGAAGGTAAGTATATCCGCACAATTCGCAGTTTTGTAAAACGCGAAGGCCGCTTAACTAAAGGCCAAGCTGCCGCAATTGAAAAGTGCTGGCCAACTATGGGGCTTGAGCATAAAAACGGCCTACTCGACTTAGCCCAAGTATTTGGCAATAACAATGATGTAGTATTAGAAATTGGTTTTGGTATGGGCAAGTCATTAGTTGAAATGGCAAAAAATGCACCACACCTAAACTTTATTGGTATTGAAGTACATCGCCCAGGCGTTGGCGCATGTTTAATGGACGCTGATGAAGCCGGAGTTACTAATTTACGTGTATTTGAACACGATGCAGTAGAAGTACTCGCGGACTGCCTTGCAGATGAAAGCTTAACAACGCTGCAATTATTCTTCCCAGATCCATGGCATAAAAAGCGTCATCATAAACGCCGTATAGTGCAAACAGAATTTGCTGAAAAACTGCGTAGCAAATTAAAAATTGGTGGTGTTTTTCATATGGCTACTGACTGGGAAAACTACGCTGAGCACATGCTAGAAGTTATGCAAGCAGCGCCTGGCTATAAAAATCAGTCATCTACCAACGACTACGTACCGCGCCCAGATTCGCGCCCACTAACTAAGTTTGAACAGCGCGGCCACCGTTTAGGCCATGGCGTGTGGGACTTAATGTTTGAGCGCACAAAGTAATCCACACCTTTTACTAATCAATAATTTGTAAGGCAAAGCCATTTATGAGCGTATTAACCAACCCAAGTTTACTGTTACTTCGTAATAGCGAGGAACTAGTGGGAAAATCTATCTTGGTGGTCAACTTTGTTCAAGATGGCTTTTTAGCAGAGCTAAAACAACTAAATCCTCAAAGTACCATCACCGCATTTAGTTATAACCATGCTAATGGGGAATTTGCTAAAAGAGTAGATGGCGTAAACGTGTGTGTTCATCATGAAATAGATGCCAACGATTATGATTTAGTCATTCTTTATTACCCAAAATCAAAGCCTGAAGTATTAATGGCCCTTGATAATATTCGCGCCGTTATTAACGAAGAAGCACAGCTACTTGTTGTAGGCGAAAATAAAAGTGGCGTTAAATCGATAGAAAAACAGCTCGCGGGCAAAGCAGGTTATAGTAATAAAATCGACTCTGCCAAGCATTGCATTTTATTCTCATTTGAGCAACTAGAGACAACCACTGCGTTTGACATCAGCCGCTACCATAAAACGTTTACCGTAAATGTAGCTGGTGTAGAGTTTGATGCGATCAGTGTTCCAGGGGTTTTTAACCACGGCGCTTTAGATGCTGGTACAAAAATGTTATTAGAAAATGCCCCTACCACTAAACAAGGTAATGTACTGGATTTTGGTTGTGGTGCAGGCTTGATTGCTACTTTTTTAGGTATTAAAAATCCAGCACTTACTTTTACCTGCAGCGATGTAAGCGCACTTGCAACTTATGCAACTGAACAAACATTAAAGCTTAATAATATTAAAGGCAGCACCATTTTAAGTGATGGCTTAAAAAATATTAGCGGCAAGTTTGATTTAATAGTAAGTAACCCACCGTTTCACACTGGTATCGCGACTGACTACACAATTGCTGAAGCATTTTTATCAAATGCTAAACAGCATTTAACCAAAGCTGGTAAGCTATCCATAGTGGCTAATAGCTTTTTAAAATACCCACCTATCTTAGAAGCGCAATTTGGTAGCTTCCATACTGTGTACAAAAATAATAAATTTGCCGTTTACAGTAGCTAACTAATTACACTTATTAGGCTAAGTGTAATTAACACTTAGCCTAACTTTCGAATAAATATCAGAATTAATTTCACGATTTCCCTTCACTTTCTTCGGTTTTTGCTAAACTAAAGTTCTAAATGTAAATATCCTTGCTTAGGCGATGCAGCAATAATGCCAAAAAAAGTACACCAAAAAAGTATTAGAAAAGCGCTGATCAACACCATCATGCTTATCACTGCTATTTGTTTAACATTATCGGTTTCGATTTCTACTTACATGGGTGTAAAAGAACAAAAGGAACTGATCATAAACAAGCTTGTGATCCTCTCTGATATTGTTGCGTTTGATGCATCGGGTTCACTAGTAAATGACGATAGAAAAACAGAAGAAAAACGCTTAAAGTCATTTGAAAAAATCCCCCTTGTAAAAAACATCCACATTTACGCCATAGAAAAAACATCGAGCAAGCCTATGTTTTTTATTAGTTTTAATGCTAAAAAAACTCCGCCGGTGCCCTTGCGCGTAGACAGCATTGAAGAGTTAAAAGAGCCTAGAGTAACCAATAATTATATTGAGCTGATAACACCTGTACTTAACAATGAGCAAGTAGTTGGCTACGTTTATATGCGTGGCAGCCTAGAAAGCCTAGATGAATTTATAAAACAAAAAATAATCATAGATGTTTTCCTCACCCTATTCATATTATTTTTTGTGTACTTTATTGCCATAAACACCCAAAAAAGTATTGCAAACCCTATTGAGCATTTGAGTGGATTACTACAAGACGTTTCAAAAAACCACAACTACGATGTACGCGCCCCTGCGACTAAAGTAAAAGAGGTTACAGCCTTATCAAATAGCTTAAATATCATGCTTACACGTACGCGTAAGCAAATAGAGCGCCATGAAAAAGACAAACTAGAAATAAAGCAACTCAACCAAAGCTTAGAAGAAAAGGTAAATCAAAGAACAATAGCCCTGCGTGAGGCAAACCAAGAATTACTTTCAACCCTTGAGCGAATGCATCAATACCAAGAGCAAATAGTAGAAAACGAAAAAATGGCTTCGTTAGGACAAATGGTAGCTGGGGTGGCGCATGAGGTTAACACCCCTATAGGTTTAGGTATCACGGGTTCAACCTTATTGCGCGACAAACTTGCCGATGTTCAGCTTAGCTTTGATAATAAATCCCTTACTTCTAACCAATTAAAACGCTTTATAGACGAAGGTATTGAAAATCTTGATTTAATTTATCGAAACTTAAATCGAGCAGCCGACCTTATTTCTAACTTTAAAAAGGTAGCTGTAATTCAAGATGACGGGGTTAAAACCCATGTAAATATCCATAAATTAATATCTGACGTGTTGATGTCGATTCAATCAGAGTTGATAAAGTCCAAACCTAACGTTGTGATCAATTGCCCAAGTGACCTAACCATTGAAAGTAAATCAGAACCTCTACAACAAATATTTCAACAGCTTATTTTAAACTCAGCTATTCATGGGTTTGTGGGTAGTGAAAATAACGAAATCCAGTTTGATATAGAAATTACAGGTCCTCAAATAAAAATAATCTACACAGATAACGGTAAAGGCGTTGATAAAAATGTCAAAAATAGGATATTTGACCCATTTGTAACCTCTAAGCGCGGCCAAGGAGCCAGTGGATTAGGTATGCATTTGGTCTACAACCTTGTAACCCAAGCGCTAGGCGGGCATATACAGTATGACCTAGATGCAAAACCCGGCGTACGCTTTGTTATTACAATTCCATAAAAAGTGTTTAAAAAAAGAGTATTTATTTACGCTTTTTACTTGAATTACTATTTAATGACCTTATAGAGAGAGCATGTGATATTTCATGTTTAATTATTTAACTTGATCTAATAATTGGACGATACAATTTATGAACTTTATTGCTTTTGCAGTATCACATACATTGATGAAAGGTTATAAAATGATATAATTCCGTTTTGAATTTGCGCGATTATTTTTAGTACCTTTAAGTGATTGGTGGATGTATCAATTATTAAAGGAAATGGCTTCGTTTTCATAATTCAAAAAGCTGCATCCGTTATATATCATTAAACAGTAGTTTTTGCACAATGCCTTTTGGTTAGTTTGGAACACCCCTACTGTTTTATTTTTATCCAACTTGTTTTTTCTTGTTAACATTTGGGTATAATCCTATAATCTCTAGTAATCGAATTATTTAGTTAAAATTCGATTTTTTGTAAATAAAATATTCCAAAAAGGTTAATTAATAATGCAAACGCCAGTCATTCTAATCGTAGAGGATGAAGACGTAACTCGACTAAACCTCGTGAGTTTATTTGAAGCTGAAGGTTACAAAGTTATTGAAGCCATTGATGGCGATGATATGCATGACAAGCTTACAAATAATGATGACGTCAATCTTGTAGTTATGGACATCAACCTACCGGGTAAAAACGGGCTAATTTTAGCACGTGAATTACGCCAAAAACGCAAAGTCGGTTTAATCTTCTTAACCGGCCGTGATAACGACGTAGACCGTATTTTAGGTTTAGAAATTGGTGCTGATGATTACATCACTAAACCTTTTAACCCTCGTGAATTGACTATACGCGCTCGCAACTTAATTACTCGTACTGCGCTAGGCGGCGAAGAGTCAGTGCTTGAAACTAACGGTGTAATTACATTTAACGGTTGGGAGCTTGACGAAAATAGCCGTTGTTTAACATCACCAAATGGTGATGCTAAGCGTTTACCTAAAGGTGAATACCGCGCTCTTCGTTTAATGCTTGACTCTCCTGGGCGTATTTTTAGCCGTGAGCAACTTATTAAACATATGACTGGCCGCGAGCTTCGCGCTAATGACCGTACGGTAGATGTAACAATTCGTCGTATTCGTAAGCACTTCGAAAGTGATAATTCTACTTCTGAGCTAATCAGCACCATCCATGGTGAAGGTTACCGCTTTATTGGTAAAATCGACGCTTAATTAGAGTAAACCGCTTACTCTAATAATTGTAAAAAAGAATGAAGGGCACTTTGTCCTTCATTTATTTTATCTGCAAGTATATCTAACCACTCTTTTAATACTTCATTTGATTCATCAAGCGCACCGTGTTCCATCTTTTTAGCATGTAACTGTACATCGTTTAATCCTACCGAGCCCGCAGCACCTTTAAGCTTATGCGCCACCGATTTATACTCTTCCCTATCACTTTGGTTTAACGCGCTTTGTAGCTCTTGCTGATATTGCGGGTTTAGTTTTTCAAACAAACCACTGCTGCGCTTAAATACTTCAAGCCCCATAGAGTTTACAAAGTCTTCAATGGTTTCAACATCAAGCACACCTGCATTAATGCCCTCAAGCGCTTCTTTACTCACGGTTAGCAGTGGCTTGCCTGATTCACTTTGTTGAATATCGAACAAATCAGCGAGCATCTTATCAAGCTTTATTGTATTAATTGGTTTAGCAAGCGCCCCTTGCACCGATATACCTTCTAGGTCTTCTTCGGCACTACGTACATTCGCGGTCAGCGCAACAATAGGTAATTTATCAAAGTGGCTATCGGCACGTATTTGTCTTGCCACTTCATCACCATTTATATCGGGCAGTTGCATATCAAGTAGTACTAAATCAAGCTCGTCTTCGGTTTCTACAAACGAAAGTGCATCTTCACCCGTTTCGGCCCAAATCACCTCATGGCCGCGCTGCTCTAACAAGTTAGTCGCAATTTCGGCATTTAATGGCACATCCTCTACAAGTAATATGTATAAACTTCTACCTTCATAGCTTTGCTCGGTAGGCGCTACACATAAGCTAAGCGGTATATTTACGGTAAAGCAGCTACCCTCACCTTCTTTACTCGTTACCGAAATAGTCCCCTTCATTGCACTCACTAACGCTTTGGTTACAGCTAAACCTATACCTGAACCAATCGCATTTTTACCGCTGAGGTCAGGCGCTTTGTAGTACATATCAAATATGCGCGAGAGTTGATCGTCTGGGATCCCTTGTCCTGTGTCTGATATTTTAAGTTCAAGCCATGGGCCATCACTTCGCTCTTCTCGGCTACATGTGAGCTTTACCTCGCCATGCTGGGTAAATTTAACGGCATTATTAATTAAGTTCCACACTACTTGGCGAAGACGCGTTGGGTCTAGGAGTGCATAAACATCTAATGTGCCATTTCGCTCAATTGAAAATTCAAGCTCCTTTTGCTCCGCAATTAACCCGGCAAAGTTCACTACATCGTTTATAAAGTCTGAAACGTTGATTGAGTCGGTTGCTATATCTAACTGCTCTCGGTCTATTTTATCTAAATCTATAATATCGTTAAAAATATTACCTAACGTTTCAGCGCTCGAAAACACTGTATTACACCAACTACGTTGCTGTTTATTAAGCTCTGTATCAAGTAGCATTCGGGTTAAGCCTACAATGCCATTTAATGGTGTGCGCAGCTCATGGCTAAGCGTTGCTATAAACTTACCTTTATCCTTATAGGCTGTTTCAAGCGCTTGTGCGGCTTCTTTACGGCTAGTTATATCACGCCCGAACGCCAATAAACCTATGTAGTCCCCTTGATCGTTTATAAAGGGTAACTTACGCAGCTCAAACCAGCGGTTTTCGCCATTAACCATGTATTCAACGTCAATTGTAAGGGCTTGATGCGTTTGCTCTACTTGTTTATCGGTTCTGAGTACTTCTGCTAAAAAGTAGCTTGGAAAAATTTGCTCTACGGTTTTACCAATTAATTCGGCGCTGGTTTTGCCCATAACCTCTTCAAACATTTTATTACAGCCGGCAAACACACCATTGTTATCTCGGTAATAAAATAAATCGGGGGAAGAGTCGACAATAGAGCGAAGAAGCATGCCTTGTTGAGCAAGTTCTTGTTGAGTTTTTTTACGTTCCGCGATTTCACGGCGTAGCTCTTCAATAGCGCGATGCTTGGCATGAAACGCCATTTTTCGCTCATCTATCTCAATATTAAGGCGGTTAATATTATCTTTTAATGTTTGGTTTAATAGTTTTTCTTGTTTTGTGGCGCTGTCTAAATAAGCGTATGAGGCTTCTAACTGCCTAATCGAATTGAGTAAAATACTGATCATAAAAGGAGATACAACCGCGGTAAAAAATACCACAGCTAAAATATCTACTAAATTAACCTCACCCAGTGCCACATAATAAAACATACTCGACAATATAAGCGACACGCCTAATAAAAGCGCATAGCACATTGCCGCGGTTTTTAACTCACCAAAGCGGGTTATTAAACTAGAAAGTACTCGAGCCCAAGGGCTCAAAGAAGAATCGGTCATAGGTCAGTGTATCTCGTTACTAGGCATAAATAAAAAGTGCCTCTTAATAGTCAAACGCATAGTGCAGCAAATATTAGCATTTTTCTATTAGCTATATTCATGTTGTGCGACAAAAACAGAAAATTTTCATGTTTACTTTTGCCTACTTGTTAAACTCATCATTTCAGCAATAAATTATTTAGTGTAAAATGCTGCGCTTTATTATGATCAATAACGAGTAGCGCACATGCAAACCAACATGCCCGATATAGCAGATACGGCTCCCGCCTTACAAACAGGTAAGTTAGACTGGGTTGGTATGGGCGAAATAGAACTGCCATTTATTTTTGAGTCGAAAGATTTAGCACCCGTTACCGTTAATGCAAAAGCGCGTGCCTTTGTTAATTTGCATAAAGAAGACGCTAAAGGCATTCATATGTCGCGTTTATTTTTAGCGCTTGATTTACTCTCAACAGAGCAACAGGTTAACCCACAAACCTTAGCACAAGCACTCGATACCTTTATTACCAGCCATAAAGGGTTAAGTGACAAAGCCCAAATAGAGTTTAAATTTGAGCTACCGCTGCGACGTAAATCGTTACTAAGTGGAAAAGCGGGTTGGAAAAGCTACCCAATTACCCTAACCAGTACCATTGAAAATAGCGTAATTAATTTTGAGCTAAGCGTTGATGTTACTTACTCATCGACTTGCCCGTGCTCTGCAGCACTTGCTCGCCAGCTAATTCAAAATGCATTTAGCGAAAAATTCAGCCAAGAAACATTGAATCAAAAAGATGTATTAGACTGGTTAGGCACTACGCAAGGCATTGTAGCCACACCGCATTCACAACGCTCAATAGCAAACGTAAAAGTAAAGCTAGATAGCACCACTAGTGAGTTTGACGTAGTCAATTTAATTGATACTTTAGAATCAGAGCTAAAAACGCCTGTACAAGCGGCAGTAAAACGCGAAGATGAGCAAGAGTTTGCCCGCCTTAACGGTCAAAATTTAATGTTTTGTGAAGACGCTGCTCGCAAAATTAAAGCGGTACTTGAGCATAATAATTATAGTGATTACTGGCTGCAAATTAATCACTATGAATCACTTCATGCACATGATGCGGTTGCTATTGCCGTCAAAGGTATTGAGGGCGGCTACAAAGCCTAATATCAGCGCT
Organism: Pseudoalteromonas sp. S3785; assembly: GCF_005887365.1. Taxonomy (NCBI): domain Bacteria; kingdom Pseudomonadati; phylum Pseudomonadota; class Gammaproteobacteria; order Alteromonadales; family Pseudoalteromonadaceae; genus Pseudoalteromonas; species Pseudoalteromonas sp. S3785. Next base: position 12,962 of record NZ_PNCT01000054.1, read on the forward strand.
GCATTAATACTAAATACATACGGTAATTAACGCATAACACCAAATTTTTAGGCACGTAAATTGCTTTGTTTGAGCAGTGTCAATTTGTTGTTATGGAGTTACCGTATGGAATTCGCTTTATTATCAATTTTAGTATTAGTGGTTGGGGCCTCTGTGGTTGCGTCAAAATTTAATGATGATGGCGGAAACCCGTATCCTTTTACCCGCAAACAAACCGTGTTTACACAGGTTGAGGGTGCATTTTTAAATCTTTTAGAGCGTGCGGTAGGCGATCAATATAAAATTGTAAGCCGCGTCAAACTTATCGATGTCATCGACTGTAAGCAAGGGCTATCTGCTAAATCAAAACGTGCAGCTTTAGCTAAAGCTAAAAATAAACAACTCGATTTTGTGCTAGTCGATAAAGAAAAAATGACGATAGTGGCTGCAGTCGATTTAGTTAATAATGCCAACAAAGATGGCCACAAAGCTCAGCGCGACTGGTTTGTAAACGGTGCTCTAGAGTCAGCAGGCATTCCACATATTCGTATGAAAGTAAAATCAGGCTACCGTCCTTCTGAGGTGCGCGATGCAATTATGTTTAAAATAGGCAAACCTGCCGTGCAATCGGCTCGCCCAACTCGTAATCGCGTCAGCAAACCTGCGGTATTGTCACCTTCTCAGGCTAAAGCGCAAACAACTGCCTTAGCCGAAATTTAAAATAGAATTAAATACTCTCCTAAAAGTATTTAAAGCGAGCCGTAAAACAGCTCGCTTTTTTGTTTTTTATTGCTAACTTCACGTATAATCTACGTATTCAAACTCAGGAATCAAACACTATGAATGTTGGTATTATTGGCGCAATGGAGCCAGAAGTTAAAATTTTACGTGAAGCAATGCAAAACCCACAAGTGCTAACTAAAGCAGGGTTTACTTTTTACACAGGCGAATTGGCTGGTAACACAGTAACGCTTGTGCAATCGGGTATTGGTAAAGTGGCATCAACTATTGCAACCACGTTATTAATTGATAACTTTAATCCTAATTGTGTTATTAACACAGGCTCTGCCGGTGGCTTTGATCCCTCATTAAGTGTTGGCGATGTTGTTATTTCTTCAGAAGTACGTCATCACGATGTAGATGTAACTGCTTTTGGCTACGAAATTGGCCAAGTTCCACAAATGCCTGCAGGCTTTGCCGCACACCCAAAACTTGTTGAAGCTGCCGAGCAGACCATTGCCCAAATCAGCGAAGTAAAAACCTTAGTAGGCTTAATTTGTACCGGTGATTCATTTATGTGTGACCCTGTGCGTATTGATAAAGCTCGTAGCGACTTTCCAACAATGCTAGCTGTAGAAATGGAAGGTGCATCTATTGCACAAACATGTTTTGCGCTTAATACTCCATTTGTTGTTATTCGTTCTATGTCTGACATTGCTGGAAAAGAGTCGCCGCAATCGTTTGAAGAATACCTAGAGACTGCATCAATCAATTCATCAAAAATGGTTGTTGCACTATTGGAAAAACTAACAAAAGTTACGCTGTAAATGCTAAGCAATATTGTTCAAAACCATTTGGACTTTATTGCCTTTTTTGTAGCGCTCCTTGCTGAGCGCTTTTTCCCGTTAAAAAGCTGGTATCACCCTAATACAGTATTAACCGCTGTATTTAGTGCTATAGGAAAACGGGTTTATAAACCACATGAGCCTAAAAACTACCTTTATTTAGCCTCCACTCTTGCCTGTACGCTAGTTTTAAGCGTTATTCTTATTATTATTGTGTTACTGCTTGAATTTGCCTTTTATCCTGAGCTGCTAGCGGGCCTCATTTTATATTTGTGCCTTGAAAGCAAAGCGATTGAAAAAAAAGCCCTGCGTGTTGCCAAGCTCGTAAAACAAAACCAAAAATCTACCGCGCGAGAACTTGTAAAGCCACTGCTTGCCCGAGAGGTTAATAAGCTCTCAGCGCCAGGTATCATGAAAGCCTTAATTGAAAGCTTAATTTTACGCACAGCTCGCAATTACTTTACCGTTATATTTATATTTTTATTGCTTGGGCCAATTAACGCTTTAGCGTATCGGCTCCTCACTTTAATACAACACACGTGGCGCGCCGATATATCACCTAACAGCCATTTTTTAAAACCGCTTAAAATACTTTTGTTTGTAATCGAATTTATCCCCGTACGCATACTTGCATTAACCATTGCCGCAAGCAAAGCCAGTAAACAAAGTATGCATTACATAAAGCACTATGGCAGACATTTTTATCAAACAAATACAGGGTGGATTTTAAGTGTGTGCTCCGCCTCTATGGGCGTACAGCTAGGCGGCCCTGCAGTTTATTTTGGTAAGCGCTTTAATAAAATGCGAATTGGTACTGATAGACTGCCATCACCCGATGATGTGCCCGTAATAATTAATAGGTTAAATCAAGCACGTGTATTTTGGCTGTTAGTCATTATCAGCATTGAAATTGTAAAGCTTATTTAGTTTTTTAACGCGCACAAAAAAACCAGCCTAAGCTGGTTTTTTAGTTTTAACTGCGCTTACGCAACAGTAATATTCGCAAACTTACGTTTACCTACTTGGTAAATAGCGGTTGTGCCTTTTGCTACCTCAAGCTTAGTATCAGTGATTCTATCTACACCGTTAAGTTTTACTGCGCCCTGCTTAATCATGCGCATTGCTTCAGATGTACTGGCTACTAAATTAGCTTCTTTAAGTAAGTTAGCAATTAAAATACCCTCATCTGCAATGGTGATAGTCAGCTCAGGGATTTCATCTGGTAGCGCTTTTTTCTGAAAACGTTTGATAAAGTCATCGTGTGCAGCTTGTGCTGCTTCTTCACTGTGGAAACGGGCAATTAATTCTTTCGCCAATTCAATCTTAATATCACGCGGGTTAGTGCCCTGCTCTACGCGTTGTTTTTGCGCTGCAATTTCTTCGATTGATAAGCTGCTTAGTAAATCGTAATAACGCCACATAAGTACGTCACTAATCGACATTACTTTACCAAACATATCGTTTGGCGCATCCGTAATACCAATGTAATTACCTAGCGACTTAGACATTTTTTGAACGCCGTCTGTGCCTTCAAGCAACGGCATCATTAATACTGTTTGCGGCTTTTGACCTTCTACTTTTTGAAGCTCGCGCCCCATTAAAAGGTTAAAACGCTGATCGGTACCACCAAGCTCTACGTCTGACTCAAGTGCAACCGAATCCCAACCTTGTACAAGTGGGTATAAAAATTCATGAATAGCAATGGGTTGACCGCTGCCATAACGCTTTTTAAAATCATCACGCTCTAGCATGCGCGCTACAGTTTGATTGGCAGCAAGTTTAATCATACCCGCAGCGCCTAGGTTTTCCATCCACTGAGAGTTAAAGGCAACCGTTGTTTTTGCAGGATCTAAAATCTTAAACACTTGCTCTTTATAAGTCTCTGCATTGGCAAGTACATCTTCACGAGTCAGTGGTTTACGTGTTACATTTTTGCCTGTCGGATCGCCAATCATGCCTGTAAAGTCACCAATTAAGAAAATAACCTCATGACCTAAATCTTGAAAGGTTTTCATTTTATTAATTAGTACAGTGTGACCTAAATGTAAATCTGGCGCGGTAGGATCGAAACCCGCTTTAATTTTTAACTTTTTGCCCGACTTTAGTTTTTCAACTAATTCGTCTTCAATTAATATCTCTTCTGCACCGCGTTTTATCTCTGCTAGAGCGGTTTGTAAATCCACTGTGTATTACTCCAAAATTCTGCCAACGAAGGGGCAACTAGATGACTTGCTACATAAGGGTTTAAAACAGATTTAAACCAAAAGCACTTATGTTGCTAACATAACAAATTTCTACCTAATTAAAACAATTTTTTATGCGAATAATGCAACTAAACTTAATAAACTTAGTCTTACTGTGCTAGGCAATTAGAAATGGTGTTTAAGTACTAATTTTAACGCACTTTAGAATCAGTTTAAATCGATAAACTTAAACAATCATAAATTGCTAATTTACTAACAATTGCGGGGCTTTTAGCTATATTTACTAGTATTCGTACCTTATTACGTATATCCTGCATTAATATCCATTTTATTTTCACGACAGCAGAAAAGGCACGTTATGGTTCACGTGGTTAACACGCTTCCCAAAAAACACAAATTGCTTATTCTAGGTTTGGTTTCTGCTATTGTTGGCTTAGCCTTTCTTCCTTCAGAAAAAGCGACTGCATCCAAAGACAATAGTGCAAATGCACTAGAAATTGGTAAGCGTTACGAGTTACAAGTTAAAGTTGAAGACAACGAAAAATTAACTGAATTAAATTCGCCAGAAGCAGCAGAAAAGCTGCCAGAATACGACTTAGTCGATCACCAAGTTAAAAACGGCGATAATTTAGCAATTATCTTCAAGCGTGCTGGTTTTTCAGCGCAAACCCTTCATAAACTAATTAACACCAATGCTGAAACACGCAAACTGACTAAAATCCATCCAGGTGAAATACTGAGTTTTGCAACAGCAGAAAACGGCGATTTAGCGCAGCTTCGTTATGTTATTTCAAAAACAGATACTTTGTTTGTTACCTTAAATGACGAAGGTAATTACGACACATCAATAGATAGCAAAGAAATAGAAACACTGAGCAAAACAGCCGGTGGCGAAATTTCTAGCAGCTTTTGGACCTCAGCAATTGCGGCAGGCTTAAGCGAGCGCCAAATAATGAACTTTGCTGATATATTTGGTTGGGATGTGGATTTTGCCAACGATATTCGTAAGGGCGATCAGTTTGGGCTAATTTACGAGTCGCATTATGTTGATGGCGAGTTTATTGGCACTGGTAAAATCATTGCTGCAGAATTTATAAACCAAGGCCAGCGTTATGCGGCTATTCGCCATACCGATGGAAACTTTTATACGCCTGAAGGCCGCAGCATGAAAAAAGCATTTTTACGTGCGCCGGTAAACTTTAAGTATATTAGCTCGAGCTTTAACCCACGTCGTTTACACCCAGTAACTGGGCAAGTAAGAGCGCACCGTGGTATTGATTACGCAGCACGTACAGGTACACCGGTTGTAGCCTCAGGTAACGGTAAAGTAATTAAAGCAGGCTACAGTAAGTACAATGGTAACTACGTATTTATAAGCCACGGCACGCAGTATGTAACTAAGTACTTACACCTTAACAAAAAGCTTGTTAAAACAGGGCAAAAGGTTAAACAAGGTGACAAAATTGGTACTGTGGGTGCTACCGGCCGTGTAACCGGCGCGCACCTACACTACGAATTTTTAGTCAATGGTGTACACCGTAACCCTAAAACCGTTAAGTTACCTAAGTCTGAGCCGTTACCACGCTCTGAACTTGCTAAGTTTAAGCCTATTGCAGAAAACTTTATTGCACAGCTTGAACGCAATCGCGAACTACAGCTAGCACTTAAGTAACGTATAAGTTATAGATAATAAAAAAGCCTTTGCAGGTTTACCCTGTAAAGGCTTTTTTGTATACGCTATAAATCATTAGTACATTAGTACACCAGTACATAAATGAGCTGTACGACTAAAGAAACCATCACTAGTGGCCAAATATATTTGCTGTATTTAGTTGCGCCATCCAACCCCATTTTACCTTGGTACTTTTCAAGCAAAGGTATCAGCACTGCAAGAGCGACAAACAAGCAAATTAAAATAACAAATATATTCATTTCTAAACCTTATTTATGGTAACTCATGGCCTTTGGCGCTTACATACAATGCATACCAATGTTCGCGACTTAACTGCACGTTTAGTGCATCGCATGAAGCAGCAATACGCTCAACGTTCGTTGTGCCAATAATAGGTTGTATCATTGCAGGGTGGCGTAATAACCAAGCTAAAACAATCGCCTCAGGCGTTGTATCGTAAAGTGCAGCAAGCTTATTTACGAGTATGCTGGTATTTATATCGGCTTGCGATGCATTCGATAAATCCCCACCGGTGTATAGCCCTTGGCATAAACTTCCCCAGCTTTGTATTTGAATATCAAAGTGGCGACAATACTCTACACTGCCCGGTGTAAAGTTAAGATCTTTTCCATCTGCATTACCGGCATACACGCCTTCATCAACAAATTGGTGTTTTTGTAAACTTGCTTCTATTTGGTTAGCCACAATAGGCATATCTAGGGCATGTTGTAAAAAGTTCATTTGATGCTGCTGCATGTTCGATACGGCAAAATTACGTACTTTGCCGCTTTCTTGTAGGCAGCTAAACACTTGAGCAATTTCTTCTACTTCCATTAGCGGATCAGGGCGATGAAGCATAAGCACATCGAGGTAATCGGTGTTTAAACGCTTAAGTGAGCCTTCAACTGATTCTTCAATCCACTTTGCCGAAAAGTCATAGCGCTTAGGGCCTTTATCATCTTCAAAGCGTATACCGCATTTAGATTGAATATACATATGCTCGCGCAGCTCTGGTCGTTCACCAAGTGCTTGGCCAAATACCTGCTCGGCTTTGCCAAAAGTATAAATATCGGCGTGATCAAAAAAATTAATACCGCCAGCTATGGCTGCATCAATACACTCGTGAGTTTGTTTTAAATGCTCTTTGGTTATGGCGTCTTTATTCCAACCGCCGCCTAGGCCCATACAGCCAAAAACGAGTCTACTAACATGAGGTAAATATTTTGCCAAAGGGGTGTTAAGCATGGTGACTATCCTTATTAGTGTGCATAGCCCTCACTGTAAACAAAAACACGGTTGCAAACAAACTTTAATATGCACTGTTTTATAGACATAAAAAAAGCGCAGTAAACTGCGCTAATCGGTTGGATTAAATCTTAAATACTAGCCAACAAGGGCCAGTAATATACCCGCGGCTACGGCACTTCCTAGTACCCCAGCTACGTTTGGCCCCATAGCATGCATAAGTAAAAAGTTATGTGGGTTATTCTCAAGCCCAACTTTGTTCACTACACGCGCCGCCATCGGTACTGCCGATACACCCGCAGCACCAATTAAAGGGTTAATAGGTGTTTTAGAGAGCTTGTTAAGGCCTTTTGCCATAAACACACCCGATGCTGTACCAATAGCAAAAGCAAGCGCACCCAGTACTAAAATACCAATGGTTTCTACTGTTAAAAAGTCATCTGCAGCAAGCTTAGAGCCAACCGCCAACCCTAAAAATATAGTCGTAATATTAATAATTTCGTTTTGGGCACTGTTACTCAGCCTATCTACAACACCCGACTCACGCATTAAATTGCCCAAACAAAACATACCTACTAGCGGTATTGCTGCTGGTAAAAACATTGCTGTTGCAGTAAGTACCATAAGTGGAAAAATAATTTTTTCCTTTTTAGACACTTTACGCAGCTCTGGCATTTTAATCTGGCGCTCTTCTGGCGTTGTCAGTGCACGCATAATTGGTGGCTGAATAATTGGCACAAGTGCCATATATGAATAGGCAGCTACTGCTATTGCACCTAGCAAATCAGGAGCAAGCTTTGATGCTAAAAATATCGCCGTTGGACCATCAGCACCACCAATAATCGCAATAGCCGATGCATCTTGAAGTGTAAACTCAAAACCCGGAATAAAGTTAAGTAAAATTGCGCCAAATAAGGTCGCAAAAATACCAAACTGAGCTGCAGCTCCCAGTAATAACATACGAGGATTTGCTATTAGCGCACTAAAGTCAGTTAGTGCACCAACCCCCATAAATATTAATAGCGGAAAAATACCGGTATCAATACCCACATAGTAAACTGAGTACAAAAGCCCACCAGGCTCTGATAGCCCTGCAACAGGAATATTAGTTAATATCGCGCCAAAGCCAATTGGCAATAAAAGCAGTGGCTCAAAGTTTTTAGCTATTGCTAAAAACAATAATAAACAGCCTACTGCAATCATTATCAAGCCAGGAAACGTAAAGTTAGCAATGCCGGTAGCGTGCCAAAGGTTTAAAAGGCCTTCCATTAGAGCTACTCCTACGCCATCGCTATAATTGCATCGCCCGTTGTCACAGCATCACCTTCAGATACTAAGACCTCAGCCACAGTACCTGAGTGCATTGCACGAACTTCGGTTTCCATTTTCATTGCTTCCATAATAACAACCACATCGCCTTCGTTTACGGCTTGGCCTGCTTTTACTTTTACTTTAAAAATATTACCTGCTAATGGGGCATTCAGTGTTTCACCTGATGCAACCGATGCAGATTGTGGTAAATGCTCTGAGTCTTTAAGCGTTACCTCTTTAAGCTCGCCACCTTGCGCAACCACGACATCATACACTTTACCGTCAACTTTAACGCTGTATTGCTCAGCGCTAACACCTTTGTTACTTGCAGGTTTTGCAGCAGGCTTAGCGTTAGTGTCATCGGCGCTTGGCGCGGCTTCAAAGGCATCTGGGTTGTTACGGTTTTGAATAAACTTAAGGCCAACCTGTGGGAATAATGCATAGGTAAGCACATCATCTATTTGCTCATCAGCAAGTGTTAAACCTTGCTCTTGCGCTTCTTTTTGTAGCTCGGCTTCAAGCGATGCAAGTTCAGGGGCAATATTATCAGCAGGGCGACACGTAATTACATCCTGACCATCAAGCACTCGCTCTTGCAACTCTTTGTTCATAGGTGCGGGTGTTAAACCATATTCGCCTTTTAAAACACCGGCGGTTTCTTTGGTAATTGTTTTATAACGCTCACCCGTAAGCACATTAAGTACTGCTTGTGTGCCTACAATTTGCGATGTTGGAGTAACTAACGGGATAAAACCTAAATCTTCACGCACGCGTGGGATCTCAAGCAATACTTCATTTAGCTTATTTGCTGCGCCTTGTTCTTTAAGTTGGTTTTCCATGTTGGTTAACATGCCACCAGGTACCTGCGCGAGTAAAATACGGCCATCAACACCTTTAAGGCTCCCCTCAAAGGCAGCGTACTTTTTGCGTACATCTCTAAAGTAAGCGGCTATTTCTTCTAGCTGGTTTAAATCTAATTCAGTATCGCGTGCGGTTCCCTCAACAATTGCCACTATGGTTTCTGTCGCTGAATGACCATAAGTCATACTCATTGAAGAAATAGCGGTATCAAGCATATCAATGCCTGCATCGATGGCTTTTTGATACGTCGCTGTACTTAAACCGGTGGTTGCATGGCACTGCATAGCAATAGGGATTGAGACCGTTTCTTTAAGACCTTTAATAAGTTGCTCAGCATCGTAAGGCTTTAATAAGCCCGCCATATCTTTAATACAAATAGAGTGACAACCTAAATCTTCTAGCTGTTTTGCAAGGGTTAACCACATATCAAGTGTGTGCACTGGGCTTACAGTATAAGAAATTGTACCTTGCGCGTGAGCACCTACTTTTACAGCCGCTTTAATTGCAGTTTCTAAGTTACGTACATCGTTCATGGCGTCAAAAATACGAAATACATCTACACCATTTTTGTGAGCTCGCTCTACAAACTTTTCTACCACGTCATCGGCGTAGTGGCGGTAACCTAATAAATTTTGACCGCGTAATAGCATTTGCTGTTTAGTATTAGGCATTGCTTTTTTAAGGGCACGAATACGCTCCCACGGATCTTCACCTAAATAACGAATACACGAGTCAAATGTAGCGCCGCCCCACGACTCAATAGACCAATAACCGGCATCATCAAGCTTGCTAGCAATAGGTAGCATGTCATCTAAGCGCATACGAGTTGCAAGTAAAGACTGATGAGCATCGCGTAAAACAAGCTCTGTTAATTTTAATTTAGCCATGTGTGCCTCTTATTTATTATTTGATTTGTACTGAGCAATGGCAGCACTAATAGCAGCGATGTGCTCGCTTGGCACACCTTGAGATTTTAAAGATGGTGATTTAACCGGTATTGCAACTTCAGCCACATCAAAACGAGCAACCAAGTTAGACATAAGTGTTACAGCACCAATCAATATTGAAAGAAATATAAACACACCCACCATGCCGGTAAGCATCAAGCTACCTGCGGTTGTGAGAACAGCTCCTATATCCATTTTTCTCCCCCTGCACTATATAACGATATAAAAAATCGCTTTATTTAAATAATTATTCACCGAATGATAACAAAACTTTTAACTTTGTCCACCACCTGTCAATTGGTAAAACCAATTAAAATTAAACTAACATACAGCCACAATAGTTAACATAGCTAATAAAGGGTAAAATTAGCTTAGATATAGATGATATAAATAACCGTTATAGGCAAAGATTATATGGTTAAATCCAAAACAACTTAAAAGTCATAAAAAATAGTAAGTTAAACGGCAGCGAAAAACCTATCATGGTTAAAAATGTAAATTGGTCTTACCAAGAAAGTAAAAGGCAGCATATAAAAAATATTAATTTTTTTACTCTATTTACAATAGTGTGAATAAGTTACATCGTTAAACGTAAAACTTACCTTCTATAGATTTAAACGCCGCACTTAAAAATTCATAAACTACTGATAATTAAGACAAATACATTCTGGCATGCAACTAGCATTATTACTTTCGAACGAATTTGATAACCAAGGAGAAAACAATGTTACGCTGGACAATTACATTTTTAGTTATTGCTTTAATCGCTGCAGTGTTAGGTTTTGGTGGTATCGCAGGTGCCGCAGCTGGTATAGCAAAAATTATATTTTTTATCTTTTTAGTACTTTTAGTGATTTCTTTAGTATCAGGTGCACTGCGCGGTAAATCGCCCAGGTAGCCACTAACACTTAAAACACTAATTAATTAACACATACAAGGAATTACATTATGAACTCTACAACTTTAAAAGCAGCACTAATCGCGGTATTTGCAGGTTTCTTTATGATGGGCTGTGAAGACAACCACGCAGAAGAAGCAGGTGAGCGTATTGATGAAGCAGTAACTGACGTGCAAAACTCTGTTGAAGATGCTTGTGAAAATGTAAAAGAAGGCGTTAACGCAGAAGAAACTAACTGTTAATCTGCTTGGTAACGTAAAAAAACGGCTTTTAATAAGCCGTTTTTTTATGCGTAAACAAAAAGCTGCTTCTACCTCTTTAAGTACATAGCCAATATTAACGGGTGTGATTTTTACACTAGCTTGCTAAAATAGCGAAAACTATTATTTATTAGCAATTATGGCACTGACCACCACTTACACACTCGATAAACCTTACTACTACGAATGCTTTGACGAGTCCCACTCTTATAGTAAAGCTGCCAAGCCAAAGTATTTTTTGCTGGCATTGCTGGTGTGCTTAGGTTTAATTAGTATTTACGTTATGGACGATCATTACCTAGGGTCATTTTTAATAATGCTGGGTGTTTTAGAATGCATTGCCTTTTATTACCGCAGGCCTTGGTGGGTTACGCGCCAAATGCTTAGCCGTGCTTCGGGATCGACTGTTACCCTCACGTTTACCGATGACGCTATTAGAACCGAGAACCACTATAAAAGCCATACATTTAAGTGGGCAGAAATAACCCGCATTATTAAAACCAACCACGGTTACTTAGTACAGCATAATAAAGGTATGCAATATATTTCTAGCAGTGTATTAACTGATGAAATGCGCGACTTTATAGACAAAAAAGCCACTCAGTGAGTGGCTTTTTGTATAGCTAAGTGCATTACTCAGCTAAGTATACGTGTTGATTAAGCATTGCCCGGATTAGGATTAGACTTTTCAGCTTGTATACGCATGTAAATTTCTTCACGATGCACTGAAACGTCTTTAGGTGCGTTAACACCAATTCGAACTTGATTTCCTTTAACACCTAATACAGTAACAGTTACTTCGTCACCAATCATTAGGGTTTCACCTACTCTACGAGTTAGTATTAGCATTCTCTTGCTCCCATGTTCCAATAAATTATAAGATTCCGCTTGACCATTTTAATGAAAAATTGATTGAAAAGTAAGTAAAAACTCCCAAACTATCCATTTTCTGTTAAAAATTCTGAGTGTAACGCTCTTACTGCTAGCTCTAAGTACTTCTCATCAATTAAAACCGATACCTTGGTTTCAGATGTCGATATTAAAGCTATGTGTATGCTTTCTTGCGCCAATGCATCAAAAAATTGATGCGCTACACCACTGTGAGACTTCATTCCTATGCCAACAGCCGACACCTTTGCAACTGTTGTATCACTAGAAATGCTATCAGCCTGCAGATTTACCTGTTGTTGAGAAAGTAAATCGTGTGCTTGCAAATAGTCATTTGAATGCACAGTAAAAGCATAGTCTATTTTTTCAAAGTTATGATTAACTTGACTAATCATATCTATTTCGATGCCATTTTCTGCAAAAAGTTTCAAAATTTTTGTAAGAGAATGAACACAGTATGGTACGCCATGTACCTTTATCAAGCATTCGTCACGATTAAATGCAATCCCCGACACAACCTTAGTTGGCATATCGCTCTCCTCAAAACTTATTAGCGTTCCTTCATCGGGCTCAAAACTCGAAAGCACCCTTAGCGGCATTTTATGATTACCAGCCGACTCAACAGCACGAATATGCAATACTTTTGCGCCTAAGCTTGCCAGCTCTAGCATTTCGGCAAACGTTACATGGCGCATTCGCTGCGCGTTTGGTTCTACACGAGGATCTGTAGTATATACGCCATCAACGTCGGTATAGATCTGACATTCATCGGCTTTTATTGCCGCGGCTATTTCTACCGCAGAGGTATCGGTGCCGCCGCGTCCAAGGGTTGTAATATTCCCCTCTACATCGCGCCCCTGAAAACCGGCAATAATTGCAATTCGATTATGCTCAAGCTCATGCTTTAAACGCGTCGCAGCCACCTCTTCAATACGGGCTTTACCAAACATGTTATCGGTTTGAATATTAACCTGGTCGGCTAGTAGGCTTACAGCAGAATGGCCACGCTTTATAATAGCCATAGCAAGGAGCGAAACAGAAACCTGCTCCCCGGTGCTTATTAGTACGTCTAGTTCTCGGCTACTCGGGCGAGTATCTATTTGCTTGGCGAGATTAATTAAGCGGTTGGTTTCTCCCGACATGGCCGACAGAACCACAACCACTTGATGCCCTTGCTGCTTCGTTTTAACAACAAGGTCGGCGACCGCTTCTATTCGCTCAATAGAGCCAACCGAAGTGCCGCCAAACTTTTGGACAATAAGTGCCACGTAAGCTTAAACTTTCTCGCTTACCCAGGCCGTCACGCTCTCAAGCGCAGCGTTTAAGTTTTCAGGCTGAGAGCCACCCGCTTGTGCCATATCTGGGCGACCGCCGCCTTTACCGCCAACTTGAGAAGCCATGTGGTTAACAAGCTCACCGGCTTTAACTTTACCGGTTAAATCTTTTGTTACACCGGCAATTAGGCTCACTTTTTCACCGCTGGCAACACCTAGAGCAATAACACCTGAACCAATCTTGTTTTTAAGGTCATCAACCATGCCACGAAGCGCTTTAGATTCAGTCCCTTCAACATTTGCCACAAGTAGCTTAACGCCATTAATTTCAACAATCGAATCAAGTAAAGACGCGCCTGCTGCACTGGCTAACTTATCGTTAAGCTGTGCAATTTGCTTTTCAAGGCCTTTAGACTTTTCAAGAAGCGCAGTTACTTTTTCAAGTACCGATGCGCTATCACCTTTTACTAGCGCCGCTACATCGTTAAGCTGTTTTTCTTGCTCGCTCACATAGGCTACTGCATCTGCGCCTGTTACTGCTTCAATACGGCGTACGCCCGCAGCAATACCGCTTTCAGATACAATTTTAAATAAGCCAATATCACCAGCGCGCTCTACGTGCGTACCGCCACACAGTTCAATTGAGTAATCGCCAATGGTGACTACGCGTACTTCATCGTCGTACTTTTCACCAAACAGCGCCATTGCTCCTTTTGCTTTAGCGTCATCAATCGCCATAAGCTCAGTGTTCAGGGCAAAGTTACGGCGAATTTCATCGTTAACTACACGCTCAATTTCACGTAGTTCTTCTTTAGTTACCGCTTCAAAGTGCGAGAAGTCAAAGCGTAAACGATCAGGCTCAACCAGCGAGCCTTTTTGGCTTACGTGCTCACCTAATAATTGGCGCAGTGCTTCGTGTAAAATATGCGTAGCTGTATGGTTTTTCTTAATGCGTTCACGGCGTGCATCATCAATAGTGGCATCTACTTTATCGTTAACCGCGATACGCCCTTGTACGCTACCGTGGTGTGCAAATGCATTACCCAGTTTAGTAGTGTTAGTCACGCTAAACTCGCCACCAGCAACAGTAATTGTACCGGTATCGCCTGTTTGGCCACCCGATTCTGCATAAAATGGCGTGTGGTTAAGTACAACAATGCCTTGTTGGCCGTCTTCTAAAATAGAAACCGATTCACCATTTGCAAACACTTCTACTACTGTAGCGCTGTGATGTGTGCTGTCGTAACCTTTAAACTCAGTGTGTTTTTCTGATTTTAATTGCTCGTTGTAATCGGCACCAAATTTACCCGCTTGCTGCGCTGTTTTACGTTGTACAGCCATGCACTCTTCAAAGCCTGCATGGTCTATTGTCATTTGACGCTCACGGGCTACATCGGCTGTTAAGTCAGCCGGAAACCCATAGGTGTCGTATAGTTTAAATACTAAGTCACCAGGAATAACATCGCCTTTAAGCTCGCTTAGGCTTTCTTCTAAAATAGCTAAGCCACGCTCAAGGGTTTTACCAAATTGTTCTTCTTCAATGCGCAGTACTTTTTCGATAATTTCTTGCTGCTTTGCAAGCTCTGGATAGGCTTGGCCCATTTGCTCAATAAGCGCAGCTACTAATTTGTAGAAAAACGCGCCTTGTGCACCAAGCTTGTTACCATGGCGTACTGCACGACGAATAATACGACGCAATACATAACCACGGCCTTCGTTTGATGGCATAACCCCATCAGAAATTAAAAACGCACACGAACGAATATGATCCGCCACTACACGTAATGACTTGTCGTTTAAGTCTTGTGCGTTAGTCACACTTGCCGCAGCTGCAATTAAGCCTTGGAATAAGTCGATTTCGTAGTTTGAGTGCACACCCTGTAAAATGGCAGCAATACGCTCAAGGCCCATACCTGTATCAACAGATTGTTTAGGCAGCGGCTCCATAGTCCCGTCGCTTTGACGGTTGTACTGCATAAATACCAGGTTCCAAATCTCGATAAAGCGGTCGCCATCTTCTTCAGGCGAGCCTGGAGGACCGCCCCAAATGTGCTCACCGTGATCGTAAAATATTTCAGAACACGGACCACACGGGCCTGTATCGCCCATTGACCAAAAGTTATCTGAGGTAGCAATACGAATAATACGATCTTCGCTTAGGCCAATATCGTTGTGCCAAAAGCCAAATGCATCTTCATCGTCGTGGTAAATAGTAACGAGTAGTTTTTCTTGTGGTAATTTAACAACCTCTGTTAAAAACTCCCACGCAAACTTAATAGCGTCTTGTTTAAAGTAATCGCCAAAACTAAAGTTACCTAGCATTTCAAAAAATGTATGGTGACGCGCTGTGTAACCTACGTTTTCTAAATCGTTATGTTTACCACCTGCACGCACACAACGCTGTGCACTTGTAGCACGCGTGTAAGGGCGAGTTTCGGCGCCTAAAAACACATCTTTAAAAGGAACCATGCCGGCATTGTTAAATAACAACGTGGCATCGTTACCCGGAATAAGTGAAGCCGATTGGACAATTTGGTGCTGTTTGCTGGCAAAAAAGTCTAAAAACTGTTGCCTAAGTTGTGCCGTAGTCATGTGCTGCATGTGAAAATCTCACCTGTATTTACTGTGCTTGCATTGCAAAATCAATTTCATCGTAGCTAAAT
The DNA here is from genome assembly GCF_005887365.1 of Pseudoalteromonas sp. S3785. Taxonomy (NCBI): domain Bacteria; kingdom Pseudomonadati; phylum Pseudomonadota; class Gammaproteobacteria; order Alteromonadales; family Pseudoalteromonadaceae; genus Pseudoalteromonas; species Pseudoalteromonas sp. S3785. The sequence goes on from NZ_PNCT01000054.1 coordinate 28,729, forward strand.
CCTCGGTACATTAAGTAGCGCACGCGCTTGGCCTTATCTTTATACTCGAGGTTTGCCGGTGTAGTGGAATACTTTTTGTTGTACGCTTCCTGCGCAAGCTCAAACCAGTCTATTTCAAGCTCTTCAACCACCCTTTCAAGTAGTGAACGGTCAATCCCTTTGCCTATGGCTTCGCTTTGAATGCGCTTTAAGCCATGGCCTTTAAAAATGTGTTTTCTAACAAACCCTTCGCAGTAGCGTTGCTCGTTAATAAAATTGTGCTCTTCACACCAATTAAGCAGGGTTTCTATAAACTCGTCGCTGGCTTCTTTTTGTTGAAGCTTAAAGGTTAACTCGCGGCGCGAATACTCTTGGCGCCCAAGTAACCACAGTACATAGTTTTTAAGCTTTTGTTTTAACTTATCATCCATTAAGCGTCAAAGCGCCCGCTTTGTTCACTGCTAAGTGGCTTAATGTTACTGTCGTCACTTGGCGGTACAACTGGCATAAAAATAGCCTGATAAGATACAAAAAAGCTAATGTAGCAAATTGGCATTAAAATCAACAGCGGTAAGAACGATAAGAACATAGAAAGCGCCATAAATAGTATACAAATAATGCCAAACACACTTAGCGCAAATAAGTTATGGTAAAAAACTAATAATGAATTTTTGAGCGCCGTTAAAATACGTTTTTCTTTACTAAAATAAATAAGCGGTACCGCGTAAGCAAACGCCATTAAATACACCGCCATTGCCACTAAAAATAGCACCACGCTTGCACCCGAAATACTATTTAAGGTTTGCTCAAGCGCAACGTTAGGATCAAGCCCTTCTTGGCTCATAATAGCCACGGCATCAGCAAATAAGCCATTGGCTAACAAGGCCATTAAAATACCCGCTCCCATTTGGTAAAGCGCTAAACGTAGTAGCCCTAAACGGTTTCCTTTTGCGCTAAAAGGTTTAAGTATGTCGGCCAGCATAATTTTACCGCCTTGCTGCTTGCTAAGTACCGCTTGGTAAAAACCGGCGGTTAAAAAAGGCGTAGCAAGAGCTGCTACAACTTGCAATAAAGGTAAAAATAACGACAGTAAGCCAACTATGCCTATTAATAAGTGCATAACTACAAAAGTAAATGGCTGGGTTTTAAAAATATGCCAACCGGCTTTAAACCACTTTAGCCCGGCATCGGCTTTAAAAATTCGTAATTCGTTAGACATACTGGCTCTTAGATTAAACAAAACACGCCAAGTATAACTTGGCGTGTGGGGGGATTAACAGACACTACATGATTAAATAGTTAAGGTTTTTTAATTTTTTTAATATCTAACATATGCGCGCCGTGTTTAATTTTGGTTTCTAGGTACGCTTTGTTACCTGTAAGCCCTACTTTAATGTGCGCATGGGTGCCAATAACCGTGTCTACTTCAATGCCAGCATCTTTTAATGCATTAAGCTTTTTAGGGTTATTGGTCATTAATTTAACGTGGTTTAAATTAAGTGCGTTAAGCATTAATACCGCATCCGAAAAATCACGCAAGTCATCGGCAAAGCCTAAGTGATTGTTAGCCTCGTAGGTGTTCATACCTTGTGATTGCAGTACGTAAGCGTCAATTTTATTATATAAACCAATGCCACGGCCTTCTTGGCGCAAATACAATAACACGCCGCCTTGTTCGTGCATCATTTCAATACACTCATTTAGCTGCTCGCCGCAATCGCAACGCGATGAATGAAACACATCACCGGTTAAACATTCAGAGTGCATGCGAATAAGCGGCACAGACTGCTGTGAGTCGGCATTGTTAAACACAAATGCAACGTGTTCTTGGCCGTCTTTTAAGCCACTAAAAGACACTATTTCTGCGGGAATATCACTATTTTTGCCAACATTTAGCTGGGCTCTTGCTCTTACTTGCGCCACGACAAATCCAAATAATTAAATAACTACGACACCATGAGGTGATAATATCACAAACGTTTAAATTTAGATCGTAGTACAACATAGTTTATGGCAAATATATGGCGACGGCAGCCAGTGTTTTCAATATTTACTCGTAATAAAAGTACAGCCTTGAACAGCGACTGCACTTACCTAAAAAGGTGACAATCAAACTCTGCTTTGCTATTTTAAATTTACTTCACAATTGTGTTTTGAGCTTATTAATGTAAAAGCAAAGCGCGTAGACAATAATGACTACTATTCTCATTTGTGGTATTTTGTTTCTAGATTGAACACTAATAGGGATTATTATGAAAGCACAACACCTCGCCTTAGTTATTGGATTAACCTTTACTGCTTTTACAGCACAGACCATTGCAAGCCAAGTTAGCGATGATAAAGCCGCCTTTTCTGATGCATACCAAAGTTATTTAACGGCTGTTAAAAAAGATGAAAATATAGAACAAGCTGCCAAATTAGCCTACACGACAGGGCTTACGTTTTATGGTGACAAAAGCGATAACACCGCAAGCCTTGCTATTAATTATGCCAAAGCAATCACAGCGCCACGCACAATAAGCAGCAAAAAAAACGTAACCGAAATGCGTTACGAGCTGTACTCGCAAGCCTATTCAATACTGGCAAGTAACCACGGTGAAAATGCAATAGAAACAATTGATGCGCTAATTGGCAAAGCAGAAAACACTGACTCAGCCTATCAAGCCGATAACGATTACGACCGTGTAATTAAAATAGCTAAAACACAAAACAACCCTAAATTTGTTGCCGACATGCAATTTGAAGCAGCCTCATTGCTAGCCAAAAAATTTGCCCATAAAAAATACCATAAAGCTAAAACACTGCTTAACCAAGCCGATGACTACTACCGTAACAACTTAGACGACAACACCGTAGAGCGCATTAAAGCCGACTTTTTAATGGCATCATTTGCTCAAGGTAAGAAAAAATACAATGAAGCCATTGAACGACTAAACCATGTTGTATCGGTATTTGATAACAACTTAAGCTTTGATCACAGCGCTGAGCTTACTGCGCACTCAAAGCTAGTTAACCTTTACGAAAAAACAGGCCAAAGCGAACAAGCCACTAAGCATTGTTTAGCAATTGCTAAAATGGTGCCGTGGAAAGAAACACAAGAGCAAACGCCTATATACCGTGAAAACCCAACATACCCACAAAACAAAGCGCGCCAAATGCGAGACGGCATAGTGGTTGTTGAATTTGACGTAGATACCGCAGGCTTTGTTAAAAACCCAGAGGTAGTCAGCTCACAAGGGGGTAAAGAGTTTGAAAGGTCGGCACTTAGCGCACTTAAAAAGTGGCGTTATGCACCAAAGTTTGAAGACGGCCAACCCGTTGTTGCAAGCACGCAAGTACAGCTCGACTTTAAAATAGCCAGATAACACGCAAGGTATTAAATCGCGTCTTTTTTGTTCAGGTAGTTTTATTCAAAGCTTTGCGAGTATTTTATCGCTGGCGGCTTCTATTAAATCAAGCACATTTTCAAAGCCGTCATCGCCGCCGTAGTATGGGTCGGGTATGGCGCTTTGGCTTTGCTCGCCGTATTCTAAAAACAATGCCAGCTTGTAATGTAAATGGGTGGGGCACTGCGCTTTTAAGTCAGCTAAATTTTGTGTGTCGGCCGCTAAAATTAAATCAAACTCAGTAAAATCACTAGTACGTACTGGGCGCGAAAAAATTCCTTTAAAGCTATAACCGCGTTTTTCACCCGCAGCCATTGAGCGGCTATCTGGCGTTTTACCTTCGTGGTAGCCAATAGTCCCTGCCGAGTCTACTTTTACCTCTACACCTAATTTTTTAGCACGCGCTTTTAACACCGCCTCTGCTGTTGGCGAGCGGCAAATATTACCTAAACACACTATCAGTACTTTTTTCATTAGAGCTCCTTTCGCTAATTTAATAACCTAGGCTTTAAAACTGTTTTAATATACTCTCGTTATAGTCATCGGCATTTAAAGTCAGGTTATACTTGGCCGCCACACTATCAAGCTCCGCTTGTTTTATCGCTAACTCGTCCATGGTAATGGTGTTATCGTCAAGCTGCCATAAAAGCCGCGAGCCCGCATAACTATAATGAATCGCTAACAGTGCATCGGCATCGCCCTCGCGCCCTGCCGCTTTTAGTTTTGGCATTTTACGGGTTATTTTATTAAGCGCTTGTTTTAACTCCCACACGTACACTACTTCGGTCATAAAACTATGGGTACGGTATTTATTTAACAGCCAGCCAATGGCCAAACTTGTTATAACAACACCGGTTAAATTCCAATGAAAATGGCTCCCGCTTTCATCAGGAAATAGCGCAATTAATGTTTGCGATATAGCCAAGCTGCCAACAGCTAAACCCGCTGCACAACCTGCAATTACCCGATTTAAATGCTTACGGTAACGTGCTTTATCTATTTGTATGAGTTGCATAACAGCCTAAAAGTTTATAAGTAAAAGAATACAAAACGCTATTGTAACTAAACCCCGCAATTTTTATAAAATTATTTAACCCCTTTTTGATTTGCCCTCCGTTATAGCTTTTAAATAACCCAAATAAGTTTACTCGGAGCGGCTTATGCACACACTTGAAGTACCTAATAACTCAGCATTTATTAAAACATCAACCGCCGTAATTGGCGGTGCAGTAATGACCTTTGCGGCTTTTGCGTTTATGCAATATTTAATATCTGGCGAGCAGCGCGCACCGATTAAACCCGGCGGCGATATTATTGTAGAGATTTTTCAGGCACCAGAGGATTCACAAGTAAGGCATATACAAAAAATACAGCCGCCACCGCCGGTGCCAAAAACACCGCCTAAGGCACCACCCATAGATACCGCAAACGACCCTGTAATTGCTATAAACGACGTAATGCCGGTCACTATTGACGATTTTGGTGATGATATAAATAGCACCATTAACCGCCCTACGGGAGATGCAACGCCAATAGTGCGTATAAACCCTAAATACCCAACGTCTGCTGCTCGCGATGGCATTGAAGGCTGGGTACAACTTAGCTTTAGTATTTCGCCCACCGGCGAAGTAATAAATCCAGTTGTAATAAACGCAGAGCCAAAACGCACTTTTAACCGCGAAGCAATAAGAGCTATTAAACGCTGGAAATATCGCCCCAAAGTAATAGAAGGTGTGGCACAATTACAAACAGATCAAACTGTACAGCTCGATTTTAAATTAGATAACTCTATTTAACGGACTAAACGCCTATGCTACTAAGTATTAAGTCATGGTTATTTGAAACGCCAAGCAAGGATTGCATGGCAAGTTACGCAAAAAGTGGCGACAATCGCCACTTAGAGCAGCTTGTTGCCTTATACAGTAACGATTTATATCACTACCTAGTAACGCAATCTAATACGCATTTAGCATACGATGTAAGCCAACAAACATGGCTAAAGGTAATTGAAAAACGCCACCTTTACCAAGCGCAAACCACGCCAAAAGCCTGGTTATTTAAGCTCGCACGCAACACACTCATAGACGAATACCGCAAACAGCAGCGCTTTGTAAAACTTGACGAAAACACCCACCTATCCGCGCAGCAGAATGAGCAAAGTAGTAGCATTAGCGATATAAGTTACCAGGCATTCGATAGTGCACTTAAACAGCTAAGCTTTGTACAACGCGAAGCCATTACCTTACAGCAAGAAGGCTTTAGCCTTACCGACATAGCGCTTATAACCCAAAGCAACCATGAAAGCGTAAAAACGCGGTTGCGCTATGCCAAACAAAACCTTAAACGTTTATTAGGAGCAAACAATGAACAAGCCTGATGAGCAGTTTGACCAAAAGCTCACACAACACTATAAAGAGCGAAAAACACGCACTACGCTCACTGCTTCACAGCAAAAAACGTTACTTAATAAAGCCACGCGGACAAAGCCTAAAAAGTTCGGCTTTACACTACAGCTTGCAAGCCTTGCCTGTGCACTAGGCGTGTTTGCATTTATTGTGTTTGATAGCAGTAACGGCATTGATCACGCGCCGAAAACAGCGCTTAACAGCTCATTTAAGACTATAGACATTCACGACTACCCAATTATAAAAACCCACGAAATAAACCCATCAGGCAGTTATACAAGCGCCATCACCGAACAAAAACATGCACTCGATACTCAACATGCCAATAACTTACGCCTACACCAACAACGCCACATAGAATACGGCACGCTCGTAAAGGTCGATAACGACTGGTACATAGCCAGCTGTAATGACGAAGTGCTGGTACAAATTAAGCAGTCATTATTAAGTGATTTAAAGGGAAGGCACGCGGTAGAAAGTAATATAAATACCGGTGATATGCTCGCTATGGCACATAATGGCAAAGGGCAGATTATTGCACTTAAGCATGCGGGTGCTGGGGTTAGGCAATGTGGGGTTTAGGTAAACAATGATAATTAAGAAAAATTACCATTGTAATAATTTTTAGTATCACTATTTAATTTTTTACTGAAAGCATGCTTTTGTCATCTATAAAGTCCTCAATATTATTGACGATTCCAATAGAATTAAACAGTTTGTATATCAGCTTAATCGAAAACTCAATTGAGGCTTTAGGAAAACCATCCTCTTCAACAATATCACTACCACTATAGAAAGGGCTACTGTGCTTTATCATTGTTCTCTCGGATGGTTCAACAGGAAAAGATATATCTTTGTCAGTATTTAATGGTATGGAAAGCTTTTTTATTCTTTCAATAAATTTTAATGAATCGATATAAGGTGAAGTGTAAAAAATATTCTTTAGATTAAATGAAGAGTAAAAATCCCTTTTATCTCCACGTAACTTTAATATATGTAAATAAACGTTAACTAGGCTAAAAAGAGCTGTACTGAATATTGAGTAATCAATTACTTTCAAATCTTTATAACCAGTGCCTATAGCAATATTATAAAACTTTGAAGCATGTTCATTTTTAGTACTACTCACCAACTCTTCCAAGCTATAACCATTTAAAGGGATATCAAACCTAACAGAACCATCATGCCACCAACGTATACTTAAAGATGCTAAACTTGGATCATTATTATGTATCTGTCTAGCTATAAAGCCATCAACTGTAGAAGATACAGATTGCATAGGTGCATACATACACTTAATACTTTTATCAATATTAGTAGTAAACTTGGAAAACTCATCAAAAGATAATAACTTTGAGGGAGGTAATTGACTTTCCGAAGGCTTAATAAATATGTGCGCCCACTGTGATTCTGACTGAGAGGCGGGAAGTTCAGGAAGTTTATTTAAAAACTCAAGTACCGATCTTTTTTTTGCTTCACCTCTTTTCCACAGTTCATCAAGAATATATCTATCACTTTCCTCTTTTGGCTTAGACTGATCTGCTAACCGCCTATAGACTCTTCCTGATGAGTGTATATGTGGCGTATTATGGCTCATCGGAATACCGACAATTACAATAGCTTTGTCCTCATCTAGTCCAATTTCAGGTGATGGACCATAAAACACTTTTTCTTCATATAAAACTTCTGGATTAATATGAGCTGAAATAGCCTCTCTGAGTTCGGTAGATATTTTTTCTACCTCATCTAAAGAAACGCCTAAGAACTTCTCAGCAGTCCTTTTACCATTAGAACTTTCATCAATGCCAATAATTAACCAACCTCCATATTGATTTGCAAAACCTGAAATATGCTTGGCATAGTCAATTATTTTTAATCCTTGGCGTTTATAATCAATGTACCAGCCTTCGGCAACCTGCTCTAGCCTCTTTAAATCAGTATAATTTAAATTATCTAACTTATTCTTAAATGGGTAATATGAGTAATTTAGCAATTTGTCTTCCTTAACTTTTTTATATGTATATCATAAATTTTCTCATACTGAATTAATACTTATAGGCAATAACAAAGTCGAGATATTTTTATCGTTAATTTATTATTTATGGTTTTATGATGGGTTAACAAACATTTATAAAGTCTATTATAAATATTAAATTGCGGGCTAACGCCCGACGCGCCAGCAAGCTGTACGCCTACAATAAACACTACACTTACTTAGCTTTGAGTGTGCTCATTGCATTGGAGAACTGTTGGGTTTCGTGTCACTCAACCCAACCTACGTCCGCTATAAATGTGCTGTCACCATTTAATAAATCATTGTTAATGATTACTGCTTTAAAAGTCGCTTTTCTGGATTACTCAAATACTTTAAGCCAATGGTCACTATACGTGTATGTACCATGGTTATAACGCGCAGTTGAACATTACCAATAACAACCACTGAGCCTTTAGTCACCTCTTCACCGAGTTTTTGGTTGATTACCTCTTCTAGGCTTATGTCCTCTGGGGCATCTATGTGCATGTGGTAAGAGTAAAATATGTCTCCTACCAAGGTGACCCCTTTCACTTTAAGTTCGTTATGCGCTAGGTGGCTATCTTGATGGTTTGTTTTATCGGTTGCTGTAAAAACTAAGTCTACAAACGGCCTGTTATTTGGTTTTAAAACAACAAATAAATGATCGTTTGGTTTTAATTTAGTTGAGCCGCGTGGCGGTATGATTGAAGGCCCTCGTGTGATCATGGCTACAACTACACTTTCTGGCAGTGCAGCATGTGACAAACTGCGCCCAGAAACGCGAGAAACCTCACTTAGCGTGTACTCTACAATTTCTATATCAATATCGTTTAGTGCGGTAATTTCGAGCGTTGCAGCTGCTAAATCAGGTGGTGGCTCGACTAAATTTAGTTTTTTAGCCATCCAAGGCATTGTTGAGCCCTGTAATGTGGCTGATATTAACACCACGAAAAAAACAACATTAAAAATAAGCTCAGCCCCTGAGAGGCCAAACAACAGCGGGAATATAGCTAATATAATAGGTACTGAGCCTCTAAGGCCCACCCAAGATACAAACAAGGTTTCGCGATTATTAAAGCCAAACAGTTTTAAAATAGGCGCAACAGCTAATGGGCGAGCAACAAAAATAAGGGCCAGTGCAATTAACAACCCTTCTAACCATACGTTGACCAATGACGATGGGTTAATAAGCAAGCCCAATACAACAAACATGGTTATTTGCCCAAGCCAGGCTAAGCCATCATGAAACAGGAAAATACCACGTTTATATACAAATTTACTGTTACCTAAAATAACACCCGTTATAAATACAGCTAAAAACCCGCTGCCACCAAGCGTTGCGGAAAGGCCAAAAGAAAGCAGACCAAATGCCGTTACCATCACTAAATACAAACCCGATGCATTTAGTTTAATTCGATTAATAAACCACACCGATACTTTACCAATTAAAAACCCACACACAGCGCCTACACCCATTTGCTGCGCAAATAACTGCAGTAAACCCAGCCCTATTGGCATGTCGTTCACTAGCATTTCGAGCAAACCAACCGTTAAAAAAATAGCCATTGGGTCGTTCGAGGCACTTTCTATTTCAAGGGTTGATTTAAGCTTTTTATTTAAGTGAATACCGGCGCTACGTAAAAGTGCAAATACGGCTGCGGCATCTGTAGAGCCCACAATAGCGCCCAGCAAAACGCCTTGTAATACGGGTAAGTCTAAAATATAAGTAGCGACAAGGCCGGTAATTACAGCCGTTAAAAGCACCCCGACCGTTGCTAAAGCCGAAGCAGGTTTCCACACTTGTTTAATAGAGCTGGTTGGCGTTTGTAGCCCACCATCAAATAGAATAATAGCCAGTGCTAACGTGCCCAGAGCATGCGCAGCCTCTGCGTTATCGAATGATATACCGGCAATACCGTCTTCACCTGCAAGCATGCCCACCAGTAAAAATAGCACCAGCACGGGTAAGCCAACGCGCGCAGATAGCTTGCTCGAGATAACCCCTAGTAAAATTAAAATGGCACTAACAAGAATGATATTATCTATTACAAACATAGTGTGGGTTTACAGCCTTGTATAAGTTAAAAAGTAAGAATTTATAGCTATTAAAAAAGCTTAAGGCTCATGCTATACAATAACCTAAAAAATATAAATACGGGTACTTACCTGCATATTTAAAACAAAAAAGCCTGCGTTATAGCAGGCTTTTTTTTATTTAGTTGAGTCCTCACCTTAAGTATTTAAACCTGTCTTTTCAGCCTTAACTCTATGAGAATCCGTTTTCAATATCCCGAAAAGTCCATTGCCCATTTGGATCTGCTATATCAATTAGCTCACAAGCTTTTTTATTCCAAGCCGCTAAACACGTAATGTAGTTAGTTAATTGATGATAGGCTCTATCCGGCGCATCAGGACGTATTCTTGACATAGTGAAACCTGAATAAGTAGCGCCACTACCTACCCAACTAACAATAGAGGATACTGCTCCACCTCCAGGAACAACAAAACCAACTGTAGTTGTGACCAGTCCTAATATAGTAGCTGTTTTTTCTACTGCGTTACCTGTTTTCATAATATCACTACTTATTACAGGGTGTAATAAAGCTAACAAATTAACTGCTTGTGGTTGATTAGAAGCAACGGCAACATCATTGGATGTTTTGGAAGTATTAGTTGGTGCGGCTCTCCCACCACGCATTGCAGGTAGTAAGCTATTAAAAGATTTTTGGCTATTATTACTTGTGGAAAAAGTTACTGACTGTGTACTCAAGCCTCCGGCTTTAACTCTTTTTTCATCTCGTGGCGTTACAGTTGATTTGTAAGTGCGCTGTAACCTCCTATAAACAGCTGCACTGCATTGAGTCATTTGTATAGCTAATGCTGCTTGCTCTTTGAAGTCTCGACCGATTGCTCGCTCTGATAACTGAGTTAGCTGATTTTTCTTTTTAAGAGCTTGCTGACCAATCATAATATCCATAAAAATGTCCTTATTTATTATTTAATTGGTGAAATCATATCATTTAAAGTTACGTAGAGAAATCCAGACAAGTTACTATTACAATGATTTAAGGTACATAAAAAGCTGCTTCAGAGTATTCGATTTATGCTTCTTTAACAGAGGAGTATCTTAAGTATGAACCATGACTATATGTAAAACATAAGCCCTTTACTAAATTTACTTAGTGAATTATTTGAGGCTTAATATTACTAAAATCACTGTGGATTGTAATCTCTACATTATCAGGTTTTATAGCAACATCGCTTAAACCCGTATTAGTGAAATACTCTTCGAAGCCCTGCTGATATTCAGGAAGAACCTGCTTATATGCAGTAATAAATAAACTCAGCTTTTTAGCTATAGTTGGATACTTAGCTGCAAGGTCTCGTAGCTTTTCAGGCTCAGAAAAAGCAAATTCGGCGAAAATATTAAAGTCGTTCTCAATATTAGTTTTACCGTAGGTAGACAAAAATCCATTTTCATAATCAGGCCCTATACTTCTATCTTGCGTTAAAGCCTCATAATTCGAGGAAGCAGGACTCCAACTTTCAGGCAACAGACCTTGCCATGCAAGATTAACAAAAGGGGAGCGTAAATAAATTAAAGAACTAAGCTCGTGATGAACTCCCCGTAACGAATTTTCATAATTGAAGTTAGTACCGTTCTTATCTGAGATATTTGATAATATTATAGAATTTCTTGAATATGTTCCCCCCGCTTCAGCCCCCTCAATAAGCATAGGCCCTGAAATATAAATAGCATTAATAAATTTGGAAACAAAACCTTCAGGATAAACCTCCAACGCGGTTTCAATGCCATCAAGTGACTCTGAAGAATCCTCCAAAGAAGTGCTTTGCATTTCAAGTGTAGGCGGCTTGCCTTCAATTCCTAAAAATTGTTCAGGGAAAAATAAACGAGTATCGCCAGCTCGGATATCTAATTGGTATGTTTTACTTAAGCGCTTAGCTTGTTCTGATGCACTTTCTAAATAAGTACATCCACTGAGAAAAAATAAAAAAACAATTGAAAATATTCTCACTAAATAAACCTCTTTTAATGGGCGTGTCTAAGTGTTGCGACTGGGACTATAGAAGTGCTAAACCTAACAACTGCGGGTAATACAGCGGGAATAACTACTGCTCTAGCAGAACCCCATAATACAACTCCCCTCGCGGTCATCCCTGCAGCTGCAGCAAAACTAGCGGGATCATCAGCGACTCCTGCACCTAATGTGACGTAATCTTCTACTAAAGTACCAATAACAATTAATGTAGCTCCAGCAAATAGTCCTATAGCTAAAGGCTTATCCCATACACTACTGTCAGGGTTATGTTCTCTAGCACTTTTACCATCTGAGCCCGTAAATGTTACTTCTAAAACAAACGACACTTTTTCAGCTATATAGTTAAATTGATTAATTTTTCCTTTCAATTGAGGGAGCTGCACTTCATATTTTAATTTTGGTATTGGTGAATTTGATGTGACTTCAATTCCCAGTGATGTAGTTGGGCTGTTTGGAGTAGTACTCTTAGAGACAATGTTAGTTCCAAGCGTTAGCTTTTTAGTTTTTTCGTCGAAAGCTAATTTTGTTTCACTAATTAATGCTCCAAAAGCTTTATTAGCTTGAGATGTAACCGTCGCCTCTAATTTTTTATCGTTAACTACGTAATTAACAGGATATTTATCTACACTAGATAAAACAATATTACCTGACATTTTAATTTCCACTATAGCATTAGGGAGTACAATTGGAGGTTGTCTTATATCATCTAACTTATAGCTTAATGAAATTGGCGAAGTGATTTTAGGGAGTTGTTTTTGTGAAGACTCATTAACTGTATTAAATGCTCTGGCATTTTGCTTAATTTTAATTTGAGAAATATCTAAAGAAGGTATGAGTATTTTTTGCCCTGGATAAATTAGGTCGGGATTAGTTATAGGCTTATTAGTAATAGCCACAACTTCTTTTCGGTTATTAAACTTCCATAACCTAGGCCATTCCATTGGAGACCCTAAGTGCTTAGAAGATATATCCCATAATGTATCACCTTTTTTTACAATGTATTCCTTTACCATTTTTATTCCTAATATATTTAAATTCCATTATGGGCATAAATATACGAGGACAAACCCACCATGTCAATTTAGCTTAACTCTATTGGATGATATTCATCTATAATATTAATTAAACTGATATTCATCTATAATTTCAGTTTAATTAAGCATTGTATAATATTAAAAAGCCTGCAATTAAGCAGGCTTTTGAGTGTTTGGAATTGTCGTATTCTAAAATGCGTTTATAACACAATTATGCTTGTTACTAAGTACGCTATAAACGTCAATGCGCCGCCAAATAGCGCGTACGGTAGCTGTGTTTTAACGTGGGTGAGCAAATCACACCCCGAGGCGAGTGCCGATACGGCGCTGGTGTCGGATATAGGCGAGCAGTGATCGCCAAATATACCACCACCCAAAATAGCGCCTACTACAAGTGAAGGCGGTAGGCCAAGCTCTTGAATAAGTGGTACGCCAATAGGGATGAGTATGGCAAATGTGCCCCACGATGTACCCGTAGTAAACGACATAACCGCGCCGGTGACAAACAGCACAGGTACAATTAAGTAAATAGGTAAGTAGTCGCCAACTAATGACGCAACAAATACGCCGGTGCCTAGCTCTTTTAAGCTTGCGCCCAGTGTAAGTGAAAGCAATACAATGCTCACCAATGGTAATAACTCGCCCATGCCTTTGAAGCCGGTGTCGACGAGTTGATGGTGAGTAAATTGGCGCGAGCTGATCATTAAAACGTAGGCAACAATAATAGCAAGCACCGTTGCGTATAATACCGATTTAGAGCCGCTACCTTCTGCTAATACACCGTTACCAGTGTAAAACATAAAGCCTACCATGCTTACAATTAAGGTAAGCAGTGGCACTAGCATAAAGCGCGCTTTAGAGCCTTTTACTTCTTCTTTTAGGTCGGTTTTTTGCAGCTCTAGCTTTTGCTCGGCGTCTTTCATTGGGCCGTGCACTTTATCGAACGCGATGGTGTAAAACACAATAACTAGCGTGATAATGGCGTAAAAGTTATACCCTACGCTACCCCATAAAATAGACACAGCCGATTCGCTTAGCTCGTAATTGCCAAGTAAGCCCAGCACAAATGCGCCCCAGCCGTTAAGCAATATTAAAATACATACCGGCGCACTGGTACTGTCAATAATGTAGGCAAGGCGCGCTCGGCTCATTTTAAATTTGTCGAACAAGCCGCGCGATACAATACCTGAGGTTAATACACTTAGGTTTGATTCTATAAACACCGCGATGCCGGTAAACATGGTTAAAAAGCCAACTTGGCGCTTACTTTTTGCTATGCCTTTGTTCATTAGCATATTAACGGTGGCTGCTACGCCACCTGATTCGCGAATGTAGGCCAGTAAGGCACCAATCATAATACTAAATATTAAAATGCGGGTGTTACCTGGCGAGCTGGCTACCGATATTATGCGCTCAATGGTATTTAAAAATGTAGCAAATAAGGTATTACCCTCGCCTTGCATAGCGAGTAAAAGTTCTGATGAAGCCACAGCCACCAAAAGTGCCATTATTACTTCTTTGCGCCAAAACACGATGGCGATAGCAATGAGCGGCGGTAATATAGAATACCAAGACATAAATTAACCTTTATTAATAGCGAAGTGCGTTCGCTTATTCACGTTGAAACGCTTATTTTGCAGGCCGTTTTAAAAATATGGCCTGAATTTGTAAACCGCTTAGCTTAATGGATTGGCTTAGTTAAGTCACCTGCAAATAAATCACTTAAGGCACTGCACTTAGGCCGTTTTAACCTAAACGATAATTTATTGATTTAGTAGTGCTTCGTAAATGAGCGATACTACCGAGCCATATTGCGCGGTCTCGTATTGTTTGCCCAAAAACTGGTAGTGTTTTTGGGTGCCTTTTATTGGTGTATGGCGCGCATTGGTCAATAAAATAATGGCTAAATCGTAGGTTGGATCAATAACCGTAACTGTGCCCGTCCAACCAGTGTGGCCATACGCTTGTGGGCTTGCGTAAGGGCCAAAGTGCCAACGCCTTGCTTGGTTGTTACCTGCGAGCCTAAAGCCTAGGCCGTAGGTTTCGTTGTTTAATTGTGGCGTTAAAAACTGCGCTAAGGTTGATGCGCTAAATAACTGGGTATTACCAAAACCACCTTGGTTTAATAGCACTTGGCAAAGCACCGCTAAATCGGGTGCATTACTAAATAAACCCGCATGCCCTGCTACGCCATCAAACGAATAAAATGCCCGCTCGTCGTGCACTTCGCCTTGCAAAACATTAGTGCGAATATTATCAAAGGCAATACGTCCATCACGGGTGTTACCGCGAAGCTCGGTGGCTGCAAATTCAGCACGTTTAAAGCCCTTTTTAAGTGGGTTAAACACCGTATTGGTTAGCTTTAGTGGGGCGTAAACGTGTTGCTCTAGGTAGTCATCAAGTGGTTGCTCGGTTATACGCTCAACTAGTACGCCTAAAATCATGTAATCAATATCGGAGTAAACGGCTTGTGCGGGGTATCTATTGCTCAGCGGTACTTGCGTCAGTAACAGCTGCTTTGTGGTTTGGCTATTTTGTGAAAAATACGCCTCGCCATTTTTAGTACTTTTTCGATGAAAATCAAACACCGGCGGGTAACCCGCGGTATGTGTGAGTAAGTCTTTTACTGTACGCAGCTCGCGGCCATCGCCTTTATATTCGGGTAAATAACTTTGCACGGGCTTGTTTATATTTAAAAGCCCTTCGCTTACTAGTTTCATTAGGGCAAAGTTAGTGGCAAATATTTTGGTGTTAGATGCTAAATCAAACAAAGTGTGTGTTTGCATTGGCTCTGGGCGCAGTAGCATTAAGTCACTTTGCTGGTACTGCTTGGCATCGCCATAGGCGCTAAGCTTTATGAGTTCGCCACTTTTAACAACGGCTAATACCGCCCCCGGAAAACCAGCTTGTATGTCTTTTTCAATAAGGGCATCTACTTGGCTAAAGTCTATATTACTTTGCGCGGCGGTATTTAATGTAGGAAACTCAAAGCGTAAGGTAAGGCTTGCGCCTTCAGGCTTAATATTTTCAACCTTAAAGGTATTAACCCCATTATGAGTGCGCCTTGCGAGCGAATACTCATATAAAGTATTCTCGGCGAGTTGGTTGGTAATATTAAGCTTTTGGTTGTTTATAAAAATATCGGCGCTTATCGCGTTATTATTTTGAATTAATAACTGCCCTCGCCCTTTGTACGCTTTAAATGTGCCACGGTTATTTACGTATTCACGGCTGCTTGGGTTAGCCTCAGGAAAAGTGGCAATAACTTGGGCGTTTGGAAGCGTTACTAATTTACTTTGTTTAAGCTCACTTTCTTTAAAATTATTAGCCTTGTTACTACTACACGCTGCAAGTAAAAGACCCGTAACTGCTAATAAGGTGGCTTTAAAATAGGTGCTTGTTGTTGTGTTTATTACTAACGCCATTTATAACCCTTAGTTGTACAGTAAATATGGCGCGCGTTGCTTTTTAAATGCTGCAAGCCCTTGCTGCCAACTTTGCTTTATTTGTGCCTCTGATTGCCCTGCTTCAATAGCTAAACGTAGTTTATTAGTGCCAGCCAGTTTATCCATAAAATCAGCGCGTTCAAAAAAGGTAATATTATTTTTAGATAATTGATTATAAGCCGTAATCAAGTAACTTAAATCAAGCCCGCGCGTGTCTGCTGTGCGTAAATCGAGCCCTTTTACCGTGATATTTTTAAATTTAGGGTTTGCAGCTGCACCTTTAATAGAGCGTGGAGTAAAACTAAAATCCCCAAGCGCAACGGGCGAATAGCCCATTACCTGAAACGCAAAGTCGGTGCCTCTGCCAATACTTATAGGCGTTGCTTCAAAAAAGCACAGCGACGGGTAAAGCGCAATTGATTGATCGTTCGGTAAGTTAGGGCTGGGTTTTACAGGTAAACTATAGGATGTTGAGCGCGTGTAATGATCAACCGGGATCACAGTAAGCTTTAAATCATCCGTTTTATTGATCCAGCTTTCGCCTTTGATCATTTTAGCAAGCTCACCTACCGTCATACCGTGCAACACGGGGATTGGGTGCATGCCTACAAACGATTTAAATTCGCGCTCAAGTATGGGCCCATCAACGTAGGCAATATTGGGGTTTGGCCTATCAAGCACAATAAATTCAATACCTTGCTCCGCTGCGGCCTCCATCATGTAATGCATAGAACTTATGTAGGTATAAAAGCGTACGCCCACATCTTGAATATCAAAAATAATAACATCTACATTGCTAAGGGCCTCGGCGCTTGGCTTTTTGTTTTTGCCATAAATAGAAATAAGCGGGATACCGGTTTTGCTATCAACTGCATTTTTAACATGGGCACCGGCATCGTGATCGCCCCTAAAGCCATGCTCAGGTGCAAAAATTTTAGTTAGGTTTATATTTTTAGTGAGTAAAGCATCGACTAAATGCGTGTTAGCAACAAGTGATGTTTGGTTTACCACAAGCCCAACACGTTTATTTTGTAGCTGCGGCAAATAATGTTTGTATTGAGCAGCGCCAACAACGGGTAAATTTTGCGGTTCGCTTTGCTTAGCGCTTACATTAAATAAGCTGCTAAATAATAATACAAAGGTGATAAATACGGCTTTAAACATACAGCAAGATCCTTTTAAACTAGTTGTTTAAAATACCACAGCTTAAGCTAAAGAGCAGTGAATGGTTTTAGGCTTCTCATTTATTCCTCTTTTACTTCTCTTTGTGCTGTTATTTTTTAAGACTAATGATTCACAAAGAGGTTAAGAGGCGCTGCGCTTCTAACGTGAGCAAGCTTTACGTCTACGCTGAAATTTTTAGCAGGGGTGTTTGCTTGGCTTAACTGATAGCTGAAAGCTTTCTCAAAATTCAGGCACAAAAAAACCGACTTAATGTCGGCTTATCTATGAAAGTGGTGGGCGCAGGAGGATTCGAACCTCCGACCGCCTGGTTCGTAGCCAGGTACTCTATCCAGCTGAGCTATGCGCCCACTTTCATTAGTTACTTGTTTATACTCTAAGTTAGAGTGTGTAAAAGTGGTGGGCGCAGGAGGATT
>NZ_PNCT01000055.1:0-71690 GCF_005887365.1 Pseudoalteromonas sp. S3785
ATCTATTTTGAGGATGGATAAACGTAGTGATAGTAAGACAAAAAATTCGCTATTTAGTTGTTCTAAATGAGAATTTTTTTAACGCAGATAGCGACACGTTTAGCCCCTGAAAATGATTAAGTGTTATTGAGGATTGGTATAGCACACGCTGCCGTTTTACTATTAATATTTGGCCCCGCTATTTTAAGTTTTTAACTAACCAAAATAAATCAGAGTGCACTCCCGCGGCGGTCACTTGTTTGCCTGCCCCAGGGCCTTGTATTACTAAGGCGTTTTCGTTATACCACTGGCTATTAATAACAAAGATATTATCGCCAGGTGTTAAGTTAGCTAAGGCATCTCCTTTAGGCGCGTAAGTTATACCTACCTTAGCCGTTACTTTGCCCGGCTCTAATGCCAATAAGCCTGTATACCTAAGTACAGCATTTTGCGCATTTGCCGCATCGGCATGGTGCTTAATAAAGGCATTTAACTTATCTTTATTCGCTAAAAAATCATCCCATGAACCTTGGGCTAACTCATCAGGCATTAATGCTTGTAAGCTTATATCATCTAAATCTAATTCAATGCCAAGCTCGCGCGCAAGTATCAGTAATTTACGTTGCATATCGCGACCTGATAAATCCTCGCGCGGATCAGGCTCTGTAAAGCCCATTTTTTGCGCTTCAAGAACAAGATCAGAAAATGCTACACTGCCATCGTACTTACTGCACAACCAAGAGAGTGTGCCCGAGAAAACACCTTCAATACGCGTAATTTTATCGCCACTATTTTGTAAATCGGCCAATGCAAAGTTAATTGGTAGCCCAGCCCCTACACTGGTGTTATAGCGCCAATGCAAGTTACGCTCGCTAATACTTTGGCGCAGCGCGTTATACCAATTTGATGCAGCCGTGCCCGCGTACTTGTTAGCACTTATTAAATGACAGTCTCGCTCTACAAAGTCGGTGTATAATTGGCTAAATTGCTCGCTTGCCGTTATATCAACAACAACTTTGTGCTCGTAATCAAGTTCGTTTAATGCACTTAATAAATCCGCCTGCTCATAAGCAACGGCATTATGCTGCCATTGTTTTTTCCATTGCCCAAGCGTAATACCCGAGGCATTAAATAGCATATGTTGCGAGCGAATTAACCCAACTAGCTTAATACTATAATCGCCCGACAAACGCTTAAATTGAGCTTCTAGCTGGCTTAAAAATTCATCGCCTACATTACCTAAACCAGCCACAACTAAGGCAATCTCTTGGCCTTTATTAATTAATTTTTCGTGCAATAAACTCAATACATCGCTTTCTATTAACTGATCAGTTAACAGCAATGTATAGCCTGTATCTTGATGAATAAAACGAGGGTAAATACTTTGCTGATTTAAAACCTCAGCCGCTAATGTACTTAGGGTGTAAACATCTTGCGTAGGTGCAACAACCGCGCAGCCATTTAAATTAGACTCACTTATGTTTGCTCGCCCAGCAAAATAACTCACTACTTGATGCGTTGCCCCCGCGGGCACAACTAAGTATGTATCGCCGTTGTGTATAAAATGATGAAGGCTGTGTTGAATAAGTTGGCTAACATGCGCCACTTCACCCGCGTTAATACCTTCTACAAGTAGTAAATCAACGTTTTGTAATGTAGTAATGAAACGTTTTTGCTTAGCTTTGCCTTGTTTTACAATATTGGTAGGGGCAGTTTGCACATCAAAACTGCTACGTACAGCCAGTTTAATATTACTATGTTTTAAAGGCGAAAGCGTTTTTGCATGTAACACAGGGTTACCCAACCGAGCTAATAGGTTAGCTTGTTCACGGCACACTTTGTTGTACTTAATCGCCTTTTCAACTTTACGGGGATCTGCACTAAACACGCCAGGTGTATCAGTCCAAATACATACATTGTGTGCGTCGCAATAATTGGCTAATAAAGTGGCGCTGTAGTCACTGCCATTACGCCCAAGCGTAACTGTTTCGCCATCAGCACTTGCTGCGATAAACCCTGTTACTACGTTAATTTTATTTGCTTCAATAACTTGGCTGCATTGCTGCTTGTTTTTCGCATGCAAAAGCTCCCCGCTTGTTACACTAAACAGCGCTCTAGCATCATGAGCACACGCTTGAATGTTTAATTGCGTTAAATAGGCCGCCAATAACCGCGCAGACCACAGTTCGCCATGCGCCAGTAGCGCCGCCTCTTGCAACTGCTGCTCGTTGGCTTGCTCTGCCACATCACTTAGCTCTTGCGCTAACACAGCTAAAGCTGCGTGTTTAGCATCGGCTTTTAATAACGCTTCAATTAATGCTGTTTGGTGGTTACTCAATTGCAGTAAAATATCAGCAACGGCTTGCTTATCTTGTTGTTGATAACTTTGCCACAGCGAAACCAAGGTATCAGTGGTTTTACCCGCAGCAGATACAACCACGCAGTCGCCTGGCTGTGTGTGAGCAATAATAATTTTTGCCACACTTTGATAGCGCTCGCTCGAACTTAAGCTCGAGCCACCAAACTTATGTACACTATTTACCATACTCAATCACCACAAAGCTGGATGGGCAGCCTGCTGCTTTACATCACCATTGGCATTGCCTGCGGCTTTACCAACGCGCCCTACATTTTTATTTTGTCCAGGTTTAACTAAGTTAAAAACACGCTCAAAATCAGCTAATAGATCTTCTACATCTTCAATACCGACCGAAATACGAATTAACGTATCGCCCACTCCCGCTTCTAGACGCGCTTTTGGCTCCATACCTGCATGAGTCATGGTCGCAGGGTGACAAATTAAACTCTCAACCCCACCTAGCGATTCAGCTAAGCTAAACTCTTTAAGGCTTGTTAAAAACGCCGCAGCATCATCCACATCCCCCTTAATATCAAAGCTAACCATGCCACCAAAGCCAAGTTGTTGGGCTTTAGCAAGCGTATGTTGAGGGTGCGATTCAAGGCCAGGGTAGTAAACTTGGCTAACATACTCAGAGCTTTCAAGGTATTTAGCAATCGCCAGAGCATTTTCTTGGTGCTGCCTTAAGCGCACATTTAAAGTACGTAAACCACGTAACGTTAAATAGCTATCAAATGGAGCGCCGGTAATGCCAATGTTATTGGCCCACCAAGCAAGCTCATCACCAAGCTCTTGTGTTGCAGCAACAACTGCACCGCCTACAACATCAGAATGGCCGTTGATATATTTAGTGGTTGAGTGCACCACAATATCTACGCCAAACTTAATTGGATTTTGTAATGCCGGAGATAAAAAGGTGTTATCGGCAGCCACTAATGCACCGCACTGTTTTGCTATATCCGTCACGGCTTTCATATCCGTTAGGCGCAGCACAGGGTTACTGGGTGTTTCTATCCAAATTAATTTAGGTTTAATGGTTAAAATTTGTTCTAGGTTTTCTGAGTTAGTTAAATCTAGTACTTTAAGTTTAAGCAAGCCGCGTTTTTCTAACGACGTAAATAAACGGTAGCTGCCGCCATAACAATCGTGAGGGATAACCAAGGTATCATCGTTATTTAATAACTGTGTGGCTAAATGCACCGCAGCCATGCCCGTAGCAGTAATAATTCCCCGCGCGCCACCTTCAAGCTCTGCTAGCGTTTCAGCTAAAATATCGCGATTAGGATTGCCACTGCGCCCATAGTCATATGCGCGCTTAGTATCAAAATCGGCAAACGAATATGTCGTCGATAAATAAATTGGCGGTACAACGGCGCCATGATGTTTATCGGCATCAACCCCATTTCGTACAGCAATGGTTGCTTTGTTTTTTTCGCTCATATTCGTCACCTGATTAATTTGGATGTTTAGACGTCTAAAAGAGTAAGTTATCCATTATAATAAGTCAAAGCTTTTAAAGCTCTAGATGGCTAAAAATAATATACGTGTAAAGCCCTCATAAATCTTTATTTGACGTTACAGCCAGCTTATTAAGATAGATTGCTATCTATTATTTGACTATCTTTTTTAAAACGATAGAATTTCACGCATATTTACACGCTTTTTACGCCGTGTGAGAAATTAATAATCTGAGGCAACGATACATCTTATGGCTAAATGGAATGGTGAGTATATTCACCCATACGCAGAACACGGGAAAAAATCAGAGCAAGTTAAAAAGATCACCGTTTCGATCCCGCTAAATGTATTAAAAGTATTAACTGATGAGCGTACACGTCGTCAAATAAACAACCTGCGTCATGCAACAAATAGCGAGTTACTATGCGAAGCGTTTTTGCATGCATTTACAGGCCAACCATTACCTAATGATGATGACCTACGTAAAGACAACGCAGAAAAAGTACCTGAAGAAGTTAAAAAAATAATGCAAGAAATGGGTTTAGAAGTGCCTATTTTAGACGAAGAATAAAACGTCTTTTTAAACAAAAAAACCTCAGCATGCTGAGGTTTTTTTGTTTAAGCGCTATATATTACGCCATGTAATTTTCAGGCAAGTCGATTTGTGCCACGCCCGATTCAACAGCCGCCATCGCAACCGCCTTGGCTATACGTGGTAATAAACGCGGGTCCATCGGCTTAGGAATAATGTAATCTGCACCAAATTCGAGCTTTTCTACACCCGCCGCTGTTAATACTTGCTCAGGCACTGGCTCTTTAGCAATACTACGAATAGCTTCAACAGCAGCTATTTTCATTTCATCGTTAATTGCGCTTGCACGCACATCTAAAGCACCACGGAAAATAAACGGGAAACATAAAACATTATTAACTTGGTTAGGAAAATCAGAACGCCCTGTGGCCATAATTAAGTCTTTACGCGCACTGTGCGCAAGCTCAGGTGCAATTTCAGGATCTGGGTTTGAACATGCAAATACCACTGGCTTATCGGCCATTAACTTTAGGTCTTCAGGTGCTAGCAAATTAGGACCCGATACACCTACAAATACATCTGCATCAGCAATTACATCTTGCAGCGTGCGCTTATCTGTATTGTTAGCAAAAAGCTGTTTGTATTCATTTAAGTCATCACGACGAGTATGAATAACCCCTTTGCGGTCTAGCATATAAATATGTTCGCGCAATGCTCCACACTTAATTAACAGCTCCATACACGCAACTGCTGCAGCACCGGCACCTAAGCATACAATAATGGCATCTTCTATTGATTTGCCTTGCACTTCTAATGCGTTAAGCATCCCTGCTGCAGTTACAATAGCGGTACCGTGTTGGTCATCATGAAAAACCGGAATACTGCAGCGTTCAATAAGCGCTTTTTCAATTTCAAAACACTCTGGCGCTTTAATATCTTCTAAGTTAATACCACCAAACGTGTCTGCAATGTTGGCCACTGTATTTATAAAATCTTCGGTGGTGCGATGCTTAACTTCAATATCAATAGAGTCAAGGCCGGCAAAACGCTTAAATAAGAGCGCCTTACCTTCCATAACAGGCTTAGAGGCTAGTGGCCCTAAATTACCTAAACCTAAAATTGCCGTACCATTACTGATAACTGCAACCATATTCCCTTTACCGGTGTATTTATACGCATTGGCTGGATCTGCTGCAATTTCTCGCACAGGCTCTGCTACACCTGGGCTATAGGCTAATGCTAAATCTTGCACCGTTTCAGCTGGTTTTGTTAGCTCAATGCTGATTTTGCCTGGAACGGGGTGAGAATGGTAATGTAATGCTTGTTCACGAAAATCTGACATAACGCGATGGTATCCTGCAATTTAAGTTAAGTGAGAGGGAGTATGGCGCTAAGATACTCTTATTAATTTTAAATTCCAAGCAATATCAGGTCTATCCTGTTATATGCTATATCCGTTAATTTTAAGTGATTTATCAGCAACTTCGCTAAAAGTTATCAACATTAAACAAATAAAAATTCATTCAAAAAGTGCTTTTTGAGGTTCATTTTACCTAAACAATATTTTTGGTATTTTGCATGATATTAGTTTATCAAACTGCACCATTATGGCGCGTTAATCACTGTTAAAAACAAATATCGCCACGATTAGCGCTTTTAACAACTTGGTTAAAAATTAACGTATAAAAAATATAGAGAAGAATTGTCTGTTTGTCTGCAAAGCTTTATGCATATTCAGAATAAGAACAGGAAATAGTTATGCAGTGGGGATATGGTAATAATTGGTAGTTTTCTACCCCAAAAGGTGAATTTTAGACACAAAAAAAGCATCCGAAGATGCTTTTTTTACTAAACAGCAATAATTATTTTTTGCTGCTAAGTGCACCGAAGCGCTTGTTGAAGCGATCAACACGGCCGCCAGTGTCTAAAATCTTTTGCTTACCAGTGTAAAACGGGTGACACGCTGAACATACGTCTAGGTGAATGTCTTTACAAAGAGTAGAACGAGTTTCGAATTTGTTTCCGCATGAACATGTTGCAGAAATTACTTCGTACTTAGGGTGAATACCTTCTTTCATAGGAACCTCTAGTTAAGGCCGCATCGCTCTCCAAACCCGAAGTCTGGCACCATACGTCGTTAAAACAAATTTATAGGCCGCGGATTTTATCCAACTAGCCTGCCCCGCACAAGCTTTAATTACGCTTTTTGTCAAAAAAGTAACCAACTAGCCTTAGAGCGACTATTTGAGTGTAGGTTTTTAGCCTTATTTTTAGTACATTAAGCTATTACCCTTTATCACATGAGTTGTTATGCGCTTTGTTGAAGTTGCTATAAAAGTTCCGTTACCACGCACCTTTGATTATAAAATAGATGAACAACTTATCTCGCCCACAGCGACAATTATGCCTGGGATGCGTGTTTTGGTGCCTTTTGGGAATCAAAAGAAAGTAGCTGTTGTTCTTGCACTTAAAACGCATACCGATGTACCCGAGAACAAAATTAAAGCGGTTAGTGAAGTTATTGACCAAACCCCCATTTTATCATCGCAGCATTTAGAACTGCTTAGCTTTACCGCACGTTACTATTGCTATCCACTCGGTGAAACGATACATATTGCACTGCCAAGTGCGCTTCGCCAAGGTGAACACCCTGATAAAACCAGCATAAGTATGGTTAGTCTTACCGAAAAAGGCGCAAAAATACCGTCATTAAAAGCGAAAACCCAGTTAAACTTGTTAAAGCAGCTCGCACAATCAGGTAAGTCATCATTAACCGAACTAAAAGCGCTCGGCTTTAGTAAAAAAACAATAGATGCCTTAATAGATAAAGAATTTATAACCCAAAGCATTGAGCACGACAACCAATGGCAAAGCGTTGCGCCCACAGTCGGTACTAAGCCAGTACTGAATAAAGAGCAAGCCGTAGCGTGCACAACAATAAATCAAAGCGTTGGTTTTAATAGCTTTTTATTAGAAGGTGTGACCGGCAGCGGTAAAACCGAAGTATATTTACAATGCTTAGAAGAAGTCCTCAAACGTGGCGAACAAGCCCTAGTGCTAGTGCCTGAAATAGGGTTAACGCCACAAACCGTCAACCGATTTCGTCGTCGCTTCCCTGATACCCCAATAATGCTATGGCACTCAGCCCTCACCGATAACGAGCGCTTGCAAACATGGCGTTTTTGCGAAAAAGGCAGCTGCGCAATTGTAATAGGTACCCGTTCAAGTATTTTTCTACCTTTTTTAAAGTTAGGAATGATAGTGGTTGATGAAGAACACGATTCATCATTCAAACAGCAAGATACCTTACGTTACCACGCACGCGACTTAGCAGCTTATCGGGCATTTCAGCATAAAATACCGCTTATTTTAGGCAGTGCCACCCCAGCACTGGAAACACTACACAAAGCTATAAACAATAAATACCAACTTTTAAGCCTTACAGAGCGCGCGCAAACAGCAACCGATAATAAGTTTATGTTGCTTGATATGAAAGGTCAGCCCGATCAAGCGGGTATTGCTCATGCAAGCCTTGCCACTATGCGCCAACATTTAAACCGCGGTAAGCAAGTTATGGTGTTTTTAAATCGCCGCGGTTTTTCTCCTACGCTTATTTGTCACGAATGTGGGTGGCTAAGTGAGTGCAATCGTTGCAGCACTAGTGCCACCTTTCATAAAGCCATTGGTCAAATGATTTGCCATCACTGTGGTGAGCAGCACCCTGTACCTCATCAATGCCCTGATTGCGGTAGCACGCAAATTTTTCCTAACGGAAAAGGCACAGAGCAAATTGAAGAGTTTTTATCGAGTGAATTTCCCGATACGCCCGTAAGTCGCATCGACCGCGATTCAACCCGCCGTAAAGGAAGCTTAGAAAAAGCCTTAGAAGAAATAAACCAAGGTGGAGCGCGTATTTTAGTGGGCACACAAATGTTAGCTAAAGGTCACCATTTTGCCGATGTTAGCTTAGTGCTTATATTAGATGTAGATAGTGGTTTGTACTCGTGTGACTTTAGAGCTACTGAGCATTTAGCCCAACTAGTGACTCAAGTTGCTGGGCGCGCGGGTCGCTCGGGCGAGCCTGGCCAAGTATTACTGCAAACGCACTTTCCAGAACACCCTCTTTTACAAGATTTAGTTAATAACGGCTATCAAGACTTTGCCCGTTTTGCTTTAAGCGAGCGAGATGACGCTGACTTACCACCCATCACTAATATGGCTATAGTCAGGGCACAAGGGCACAGTATTAAGCAAGTTGTCGATTTTTTGACGGATTTGGTTCCTGTTAACGGTGTATCTGGTATACAATTGCTCGGTCCAATCCCTGCTCCACTTGAAAGAGTGGCGGGTATGTATCGATTTCAATTGCACATTCAAGCGCAAGACCGCAAAGTATTGCATCAGTATCTTGCGCAAATGGTTGACTATTTAAGCACCAGCAAACTCGCACAAAAAGTGCGCTGGAGCCTTGATGTTGACCCTATAGACATGATTTAGGTTAAAGCCAAATGGCACAGCACGATTATATTAATAAAAAACCAGCGGGTAGAAAAAACACCAAGCAGGCCCCTGCTAAAAAACCATTTCCTATACTTTTAGTTGTTATTACTGTTTTGCTTGTAGGTGGGTTTGCCTACGGCTTATGGTTTATTAAAAATAATGCTGATCCTGAGCTTGTTGAGCAGCAGGCACACCCTAAAACAGCTGAAAAAGTAGAAATAGCTAAACCTCGCGCCCCTAAGTTCATTGAAGAAATTAAAGAGCATGAGATCCAAGTAGAAGTGAGAGAAATTGAGCAAAAAGGCCCCTATGTTATGCAGTGTGGGTCGTTTAGAACTCATGAACAGGCTGAAACCCTTAAAGCTAAAATCGCTTTCGCGGGCTTAATTTCAGAAATCAAAAAAACCACCGGTACTAATGGTGTTTGGTATAAAGTGCGTTTAGGTCCTTATAAAACAAAGCGCCAAGCCGAAAGCGACAAAAACAAACTCAAGCGAGTACATGTTGTTAGCTGCGGAATTTGGGGCTGGACTTGAAATTAGTGCATTCACCCATATAACCTCTTCATAATCGTTTTTTACAAGCTGCCCTCGCAGCTTGATGATGAGGAATAACATGACCACTATCGTAAGTGTACGCCGCGACAATAAAGTAGTAATTGGTGGCGACGGCCAAGTATCACTTGGTAATACCGTAATGAAGGGCAATGCCCGCAAAGTTCGACGCCTTTATAATGGCAAAGTAATTGCTGGCTTTGCCGGCGGTACTGCTGATGCTTTTACCCTATTCGAACGCTTTGAAAGTAAACTAGAAATGCACCAAGGCAACCTCACTAAAGCCGCTGTAGAAATGGCCAAAGATTGGCGTAGCGACCGAGCCCTACGCAAGCTTGAGGCGTTGTTGGCAGTTGCAGATGAAACCGCTTCACTAATTATCACAGGTAACGGTGATGTAGTGCAGCCAGAGAACGATTTAATTGCTATTGGTAGCGGTGGTAACTTTGCTCAATCAGCAGCCACTGCCCTATTAGAAAATACCGATTTAAGCGCTCGCGATATCGTAGAAAAAAGCCTGACCATTGCTGGCAACATCTGTGTATTTACCAACAACTTCCAAACAATCGAAGAACTATAATAGGACCCATTATGTCTGCTATGACCCCAAGAGAAATTGTACACGAGTTAGATCAGCATATTATTGGTCAAGCTAAAGCTAAAAAAGCCGTGGCTATTGCTTTGCGTAATCGCTGGCGCAGAATGCAATTAAACGATGACTTACGTAGCGAAGTAACCCCTAAAAACATTTTAATGATTGGTCCAACCGGTGTTGGTAAAACTGAAATTGCCCGCCGTTTAGCTAAACTAGCAAATGCGCCTTTTATTAAAGTAGAGGCGACTAAATTTACTGAAGTAGGTTATGTTGGTAAAGAAGTAGAAACTATCATTCGCGATTTAGTTGATGTATCAATTAAAATGACCCGCGAGCAACAAACTAAAAAGTTTAAACACCGCGCAGAAGAAGCAGCAGAAGAGCGTATTTTAGATGCACTTTTACCACCCGCTAAAGATCAATACGGTGAAACGCAGCGCGATGACAACTCATCGACTCGCCAAACATTCCGTAAAAAATTACGCGAAGGTCAGCTTGATGATAAAGAAATAGAAATAGATTTAGCGCAAGCGCAGCCAAATGTAGAGATTATGGCACCGCCTGGTATGGAAGATATGACCAACCAGCTGCAAAGCATGTTCCAAAACATGGGTGGCGACAAACGTACTAAGCGTAAGTTAAAAATTAAAGAAGCCTTCAAACTATTAACTGAAGAAGAAGCCGCTAAGCTCGTTAATCCTGAAGAGTTAAAAGAGCAGGCTATCTTTGCTGTAGAGCAAAACGGTATTGTGTTTATTGATGAAATAGACAAAATCTGTAAGCGTGGCGATTCGTCAGGTCCAGATGTAAGTCGTGAAGGTGTGCAACGCGACTTGCTTCCACTAATTGAAGGCTCAACTGTAAATACTAAGCACGGTATGGTTAAAACCGATCACATGTTATTTATTGCATCGGGCGCGTTCCAAATGGCTAAGCCATCAGACATGATCCCTGAGTTACAAGGCCGTTTACCTATTCGTGTAGAACTTGAAGCGCTCAGTGCTAATGACTTTAAACGTATTCTTACCGAGCCACATGCTTCACTTACTGAGCAGCAACGTGAGCTACTTAAAACTGAGCAAGTTAACGTTGAGTTTAGTGATGATGCAATAGATCGTATTGCCAAAGCGGCATGGCAAGTTAACGAGAAAACCGAAAATATTGGTGCGCGTCGCTTACATACAGTAATGGAAAAGCTAATGGAAGAAGTTTCATACGATGCATCTGAGCAGGCAGGCTCTACCCTTACTATAGATGCCGCCTACGTAGAAAAACACTTAGGTGCACTTGTAGAAGACGAAGACTTAAGCCGCTTTATTTTATAAGGTAGGCAAAAATACTATACTAAAAGCCTCCATATTGGGGGCTTTTTAATGGGACATATAAAATGAAACACGTAACAAAAGTGCATTATCATAGCGTGAGTAAAAACCTAGATGTTTACTTTGATGATGACAGTATGACTGTATTTAGCTGCGAGTTTTTACGCGTTCACTCCCCCTCTGCCGAAGTGCAAGGGCATGGTGCAGAGCCAATGAAGTTGGTACTTAATAAACAACATGTTGGTATAAAAGGGATTGTACCGGTGGGGCATTACGCACTTAGGTTAGACTTTGATGATGGCCACAACAGCGGGCTATTTAGCTGGAGTTACTTTGAAACACTACAAGCGCAGCAAAAAACCTTGTGGGATAAATACCAAGCGCGCCTTGCTGAGCACGAACAAAACAAAGATAGCGTACCAATAAAGTTTGTTCCCTAAACCTTATTGGCTTTTTAAACGCTACGCTGTACTACACTTTAAACTTATCAATAGCCGAAAATAATACGCGCGCTTGTTCAGAGACTTCTTCACTGGTTTGCGCATTATTCACTGCATGCTCAGAGGCATCTTGGGCAATGTCTCTAATGCGTACTACATTTTTGTTTACCTCTGATGCCACCTGACTTTGCTCATCAATAGCAACGGCAATTTGCGTGCTCATTTCCATTATGGTTTGCACATCTTCGGTAATAGCGCCGAGTAAATCACCCGCTTTAATAGCTTGTGAAGCACTCTCATCACCTTGCGAGCGACATTGATGCATAATACTTACTACTTCTTGCGTGCGCTGCTGAAGCGTATTAATAATGCCTTCAATTTCACTGGTAGACTCTTGTGTGCGTTGCGCAAGCGAGCGCACTTCATCTGCCACTACAGCAAATCCTCGCCCTTGCTCACCAGCGCGAGCGGCTTCTATGGCGGCATTCAATGCCAGTAAATTGGTTTGCTCTGCAATGCCTCTGATTACATCGAGTACTGAGCCTATAGTTTCACCGTCTTTTTCAAGTTGCGATACCACACTTGATGCATTGCCTAACGACGAAGATAAATCGCGTATGTGCATAACCGTAGAATCTACTTCATTGCGCCCTTGCTGCGCGCTTAGATTAGTTGACTCTGCTTTTTTAGCAGCAGCTTCGGTGTTATGCGAAATATCTTGAATCGTTGCCTGCATTTGCGTAGCCGCAGTGGCCACCATATCCGCTTCGTGTAATTGCTCTTGCATGCCTGAACTTGTTGCAGAGGTGCTTTCAGATAAGTGCTCTGTTGCTACATTTAACGTATTAAGCGCAGTATTAACTTCGTTTATGAGGTTTTTAAAATCGCCTATTAAGCTATTAAAGTCTGAGGTCATGATGGTAACTTCGTCATTACCTGTTTGCTCTATCATCACACTTAAATCGTTATTGCGGCGTATGTCGTTTATGGTGTGATACACTCGTTCAATAGGTACAATGATTGAATGGCTAGTAAAGTACACTAATGCTAATACTATAATGCCCGAAACAACAAATACAACGAGGGCAATAAACTGCGCTTGGTCAACGCTTTTCTCAACTTCCAACTTGGTTGACTCAACAATTTGACCAACAACCTGATCGCTTTTTTCTACATTAATACGCATAACGCCTAGTGCCCCTGAGTCTAAATCTAGTCCTAACTCAGTTTGTGCTTTAACTAGGTTTTGAAAAGCGACCTGATAAGTATCTATTAACGGGTTTATTTGCGACTTATAACTACTTTGCAAATTAGCTTGCGTAATTTTTTTCTTAAACGTACTGATAAGGTTATTAAAGCGAGTTACGTATTTTGAATCAAAGCGCAGCATAAAGTCTTTCTCAGCACGTCGCAGCTGAAGCATCACTGATAAAAGCTCAAAATTGTCTTGCTCTTTTAATAGTTCTTCAACTTCATGTACTGCATTTCTAAGCTTGCCATATAACCCATCTTTAGGGTTTAAGCCTATCTGCTGCTGTAACCTAACAACCTCTGAAAAATTGTTGTTGTAGCTAGTAATAAGCGTATGAAAATGCTCAATTTGCGCTGTGGTAATACCCTGCTTTTGCATTACCTCCTGCAGCTTTTTGATTTTAGTGCTTAGCTGTTTAAAATCCTTATCAAATGATGTAAGTGCTTCCTGCTGCTTGTAAAAAAGAAAGTTTTTTTCATACTTTCTAAGCTCTAGTGCGTGTACGTTGAGCTCTTCTGCAAGCTGAATTGTTTTGTTCAGATTAAGTGTTACACGTGACTCATAAATTATCACACACAACAAAATGACCATTGCCAGACCGACTACCACTGCATTAAGTTGTAAACGTCTTTTAATAGTTAAGTTTTGTAAAAAATTCATTGAAAACACCTATATTAAATATGCACTATTAGTGTAGTACGTTATGGCGCTTTTTTTTAAACTTTTTGTTAATTTTATTGTATGTAAGTCATGCCATTAGATTGACACTACCCCATAAATTTTTATGCAATGATTGAGTGTTATGCCATTGTTTTTTAAGCAACCAGTGCACCAGAGGAGCTGGATCACTGGGAAAGTTGATCTGCTTGTTTTGCGGAGCACTATTCCAGTCATCTAAGGCTTGGGGGTTTAAGTAGTTCATTACATGAGCCATTTTCATCGCCCGTAATGTTTGCGCATTTGCATCTTGTTCAAACTGGCCATCGAGTGGTTTAAGTAATAACTTTTTCCCAAGCTTTAAAGCCTCACTTGCTAGTTCAAAGCCTGCATTACCAATAACACCGCTCGTGTTTGCTAAATCGTTTAAAAACCCCGCCCGTGAAGGAGCGCGTAAATGAATGTGTCCAAGGGATTTATCTTGCGCATGTGGGTGGTAACAATAAAACTCTTTTTCAGGGAAGTCCTTCAAATAATCAATAATGTTGTCGAGGCTTTCAAAAGGTAAGTATACAAGCACTTTATTCATAACCGCGACTGGGTTGCCATGGTTATGGTTTGCAATGAAGGGCGGTATAATATTATCTGCAAAAGGCTGCCAATGTACGCCTAAATAGGTGTTTGCTGGCGCATAGTGCTTAATAAGAGATTTTCTAAATAAACCTCGACCAAACATAGGCACACTATTAGATAAAAAAGCCGCCTGGTGACTAATACCAACTACAGGCACGCCTGAGCACTTTGCCGCCCAGGCTGAAATAGGCTCAAAGTCATTTAAGACAAAGTCGTATTTTTTTACATCAAATGATTTTATATCGTTAACCAACTCGCAGACACGGGCATTTTTTAATGTTTGATAGCTTTTTACTTGGCCGTTTTTAGTGCTGAACGATAACCCCCGAAACGTTTTGTAATCAGCAAAGTCCTGCATATCAAAGTATTCTTTTTCAGGGCGTCCTGAAAAAACGTAATCAACATTTATACCTAACTCTTTAAAACAACTTGCCATAACACGGGCACGCGTAATGTGGCCATTACCTGTACCTTGTATGCCGTATAGTATCTTCATACTGGCACCACCAAAGCTAGCGCAAATAAACCACATGAACTGCCAATAACGGCGCCTATTATTATATCTGCTGGAAAATGTACGCCTAATACCACGCGAGAAACCGCCACACCTGAGGCCCAACTAAACCATAGCCATGCATACTCTGCAAAAAAGTGACCCAATATTACCGCAACTAAAAAAGCAGCCGCACTGTGCCCAGAAGGTAAACTAAATTTATCACTCGGGACAATATACGCATTGCTCACAAGGCAATCGCAGGGGCGGATACGGGCAAAGCTACGCTTTGCTAAAAAATAAATCGGTCTTTCAATTGCAAACCCCAGTAACACCGATATTGGTAATAACTGATGCTGCTCATTGGTACTTAGCCACCAAACTGCGCAACACATAAGTAAATATAAACCACCATTACCACTTTTAGATAAACCAAGCGCAGCCGTTTTTAACCATTTGGGGGAATTATAATTAAATAAAGTTAAAAACAGTTGTTCATCTATTCGAGCCATTTTTTTAAACACGTTGTTGTCATTCATTATTCACCTTCAGCTGCACAATATCTAACCACAATGAAAGCTTAGTGGCTGAAAATAACAATTGAGTGACGCTTTTAAGACACTATTGTTGCCATTTCTAATTTCGTTATTTTTTGAATAAATTTACTGCGATTAAGTCGTTGTTATTGCATATAAGGAGGGTATACTGAGGGTAACTTATGTACCCTTTGAGGATAAAATAATGGATTACAGCACTTCTGACTTATGTGATTTTTTTGCCGATGTGGTTGACGTGCTTGAACCGATGTTCATCAACTTTGGTGGTCGACACACGTTTGGCGGCCGAATTAAAACCGTTAAATGTTTTGAAAATAATGAACTGATCCGTGAAATACTCTCACAAGATGGTACTGATCAAGTACTACTTATCGACGGAGGCGGATCAACACGACGCGCTCTTATCGACATTGAACTTGCAGAGCTTGCACTTGATAATAACTGGAACGGCATTATTGTATTTGGTGCTGTACGTCATGTAGACGAGCTAGAAGAAATAGATTTAGGTATTCAAGCAATTGCATCAATCCCTGTTGCCGCCGACAGCGAAGGCGCTGGTGAAGATGGCATTGGCGTTAACTTTGCCGGTGTGTCGTTTTTTGATGATGATTTTATCTATGCAGATAGTACTGGCATTGTATTATCAGCCGAAGAACTTGAACTAGAAGTTATCGAAGAATAAAGTAACACGCTGTGCTTTAAAAAAGCACAGCTTACTCCACCCCTATTTATTTACTGCTCAATACGGATTCAACACAGTGCACCCTACCTTAAAAGTGTATGATGAAAACGCCGTTAAACCCTATTGCTCCACACGCACTAACGAAACAAAAACCTGGCAGTCTGTTGCTCTATTAGACACCCACGTAGATGTACAACAAGCACTTAATGATGCAGCGCAATTTGGTATTCGCTACGTATTAATTGGTGTATGTGAAGATATCGGCCCTCGCGCTAATTTAGGCCGGGGTGGCTCGCATCAGGCATGGTCCGCTTTTTTACAATACTTTTTAAACCAACCTGTTAACCAGTTTAGCGCAGCACAGCAGGTACTGCTGTTAGGCGAAATTGACGTTGATGATGTAATGGCGCAAGCCCAAGGCTTAAATAACCAGCACACTGAAGAGCTGGCTCAACTACGCAAGTTATGCGCAACAATAGATGAGCGAGTAGAGGCGGTATTAATGCTTATATTTAATGCTGGCCTTGAGCCTATTGTTATTGGCGGCGGACACAATAATAGCTTTGGTATACTCAGTGCTTTAAGCAAGTATATTGGGGCTGCTGTTAACGCTATAAATTTTGACCCCCATGCAGACTTACGCCCTTGCGAAGGCCGTCATAGTGGCAATGGGTTTAGCTATGCTTTGAAAAAAAATGCATTGCAGCAATATCATATTATTGGCCTGCATGAGCAAAAAAATAACCAAGCCATTTTTGATTTGATCGCGCAAAATCAGTGTCGTTATCACAGCTATCAGGCCATTAATATACGTCGAGAAATATCACTAACCGATGCCGTACAGCACGCCTTAGCAGGGTTTAATAATGCGCCACTGGGTATTGAACTCGACCTAGACAGTATTTCATTTTTACCAGCCAGCGCTTACACATGCTGTGGTTTTAGTGTCAGTGATGCTGAGCACTATGTATATTTAACAGCAAAACACAGCACTGCCCGTTACCTACATTTATGTGAAGCTGCACCGATAAATCACCCTGCAGGGTTAAAAGCCGGCATGCAAAGCTGTGGGCAAATTATCAGTGCGTTAGTAAATGCATACTTACAGGCAAAATTAGTTAGCACGAAATAGTAACATTGAGTACTCTGAGCAATCTCATAAAGCGAGGTGATTAGACGGGCCTATCGAGATGATAAAGCGCCACTTTAAAAAATGATAACTCATTGTGCTTGATGAGCCTGCCACTGCTTCAGCCAACTCATTAAACCAATACTACTCAACGGGTGGCCAAAATAATAACCTTGTGCCGCATGGGCTTTTAAGCTTTTTACAAACTTTAATTGATCTAAGGTTTCAACGCCCTCAAAAATAACCTTGGTATTTTGTTGGTTATGCATTTCAACCATACCGCCAACTAGGCTGCGAATATTATTCTGATTGCTAAAATCGGCGGTTAGCGATGGTGCCACTTTAATGTACTCAACCGCTAAATTTGGCAGCTTAGAAAGCACAATTGGGTTATCGCCTAACCCATCAACACATATTTTTAAACCTAAATTGTTTAATCGCGCAATCATGGCGCGGCCCTTATTATCTAAATCTGTGAATATATGCAGAGGGCATTCAACAATTAAATCTCCATGCTGTAAGTTGTGTTCACTCACTACGCCATCAACAAACTCAACAAACTCTTCGTTAAGCATTTCAGGGCCAAATAAGTTGATGCTCAGTGGTATAGCAATACCCTCAATGCGAAGTGCCATGGCAAGCTCTGCAGCGCGCTCTATAACAAATTTAGCTAGTGGATAAGCTAAGCCCGCAATACGAATATCATCAATAAATCGGTGGGCAGATAAAATACCTTGCTGGGGATGCTGCCAACGCAGTAGGAGTTCTAAAAATTCAATTTGGCCGTCATCGTTACGAATAATAGGCTGAAAATAAAGCTCAAGTTCGCTGACAAAATCAATATTAGCCAGCTCTTTTAAGCGGGCTTGCTGCTCGAGCTGTTCAACCATCATTTGTTGATGGTACACAACCACTGCTTTTTTAGGCTGTCTATCAAGAGCTAAGTAAGCACACGATACTAAGTTATCAAAGTTAGCATCTTGCTCATCGCAATTAACGTAACTGGCTCTTGCTTTTACCTCTACTGTACAATTAGCAACATTGAACGGCTTGAGTGTTGCGCCAATAATTTGCTCAATAATGTGCTCATGAGTGTGTTTATGCGCAGCTAGGCTACAAATAAACGCAAAGTTAAGACCGCCTAAATGCGCCAGCTTTTCATAGCCCCCTAAATCAATCACATCGTCGTTATTTAGTAAGCCTTTTATTCTATTAGCTGATTGTGCCAACAACAAATCACCAAAGTCTCTACCAATATGCTGATTAACTTGCTCAAACCCTTCTAAACGCACAATCACCAGTGCAGCTTCTAACTGTTTTTCTTTACACCAGCTGTAATAACCTTGACGTAACTGTTGTTTATCAGCAAATGCAGCAAGGGGAGAGTCATCTTGGTACGGTTCAGGCTCGTTGATATTATGCAAATCTTCAACTTTGGGCTCTTCTTCCTCGTTCATTAGCCCTACAACCGCCTGCAGAATAATAGCCACCACCACCCAAAATAGAGGCACATTCATGAGTAAATGCGCCGAAAACAACACCACAAATAGCAAGCCAGAAACAGCACTTGTGATAATCATGCTCCAACTATTACGTTCAAATGTCAGCCATAAGTGAAAGCAAAAACCAAAGGCGAGTAATATTGCCAACCAAGCAGCACCACTGCTTAAAATGGCTAAACCAACAACTGCTGTACATAAATAACTAAATTTAATACTGGCATTCTTAACCGCAACTAACGTAGCCACCATCGCCATTAATAGCGCGCCGCTAAAAAATATAGGAAAGTTACTATCAGTCAAAATACTCAAGCTTACGCCACTCCATTAGCTATAAAATTTAATAAAAGCATGTTTAATATGAACAAAAATAATACAAACTAATTAATTCTACCCAAAATCCATAGATTTAACAGTTTATTTACGCCAAATTGGTAACTTAATTGTGAAGGGTGACTTATTTGCCAATGTGCAATATCAGCCCTTGCACCCACCTTTAGTACACCTCTATCTTTCAACCCTAACGCTTGCGCTGCATTGCGCGTTACGCCCGCAAGAGCTTGCTCGGGGGTAAGCTTAAATAAAGTACAAGCCATATTCATCATTAATTGCACAGAGCATAAAGGCGAAGTCCCTGGGTTAAAGTCACTGGCAATGGCGATAGGCACCTTATACTTTTGCAGCAAATCGATGGGCGGAAGCTGCGTTTCACGTAAAAAATAAAAAGCCCCAGGCAATAAAACAGCCACAGTGCCAGCCTCTGCCATAGCTTTTACGCCGTTTTCATCAAGGTATTCAATATGATCAGCTGAAAGGCCTTTATACTCAGCCACCAGCTGCGCGCCCTGCTGATTAGAAAGCTGCTCAGCATGGCATTTTACCGGCAAGTTATGTTTTTTAGCTGCATCAAACACGTGCTTTGTTTGTGTATGACTAAAGCCTACATTTTCACAAAATACATCCACAGCATCTGCAAGGTTATTAGCCACTATTTGCTCAAGCATCTGTGTACATACTAAATCAATGTATTCATCTGTACGGCCTTTGTACTCAGGGGGTAACGCATGCGCACCTAAAAACGTGGTTTTAATATCAATAGGGTGATGCTCATTAAGCAAACGCGCTACTTCTAAAATTTTAATTTCGTTTTCAACATCAAGCCCATATCCCGACTTTATCTCAGCTGTCGTCACGCCCTCGGCAAGTAAAGTGTTTAAGCGATCTTTTGCATCAACAAATAGTTGCTCATGGCTTGCCGCGCGAGTAGCCCTAACTGTACTGGCAATACCGCCACCTTGTGCAGCTATTTGTTCATAGCTTGTACCTTGTAAGCGCTGCTCAAATTCCTCTGCTCGGGAGCCTGCAAATATTAAATGTGTATGGCAATCAATAAGCCCAGGTGTTAACCATTGCCCTTTAATACTTAATGTAGGGGTAGCAAAGGCATCAAAACTGGGTAAGTTTGATTGCTCACCTAACCATACAATCTCGCCATTTTTAATCGCCAGTGCCGCATTTTCTATCGTCCCATAAGGCGCAGCAACTGTGCTATCCATGGTTGCTATGTTGGCATCTATCAATAATAAGTCGAGATCTTCTAAGGCGTAACCCGTTGTTTTATTTTGCATACTTAGCTCCCTAACGTGCTTAAAATACAGTCTAACAATACACCTTGTATATACAAGACAATTATGCCATCTTTATTAAATAGTTTATTTTAAATACAGCTAGTAATAAGTAATGACCACTCCTAAATTTGCACAAATAAAACAATTTATTGTCGATAAAATAAAAAATGGCGCATGGCAAGAAAATCAACGCGTCCCCTCGGAAAACGAGCTTAGCAGTCAATTTTCTGTAAGCCGTATGACCGCACGACGTGCACTGAGCGAATTAACAGATGCCGGTATTTTAACGCGCAGCCAAGGATTAGGTACGTTTGTAGCAAGTTTTAAATCGCAGTCATCTCTACTCGAAATTAAAAACATTGCCGATGAAGTAAAAGAGCGTAACGGGCATTACAGCTGTAGCGTGCACGTGCTTGAATCTATCAATGCCATTGCCCCCATCGCCATTGCGCTTGGCGTTGAAGTAGATAGCGTGGTGTATCGCAGTGTGCTGGTACACAACGAGAACGACAAACCACTGCAAGTTGAAGAGCGGTTTGTAAACCCAGCTTTAGCCGCGGGTTATTTACAACAAGACTTTAGCACCCTTACCCCGCATGAGTACTTATCGAGCGTAGCGCCACTCACACAAGCACGCCACACAGTGGAAGCGGTTATGCCTAACTCGCAAATGTGCCAATGGCTTAACCTGTATAACGAAGAGCCCTGCTTACAGGTCATTCGTCGTACTTGGTCTACAAAAGGCATAGTGAGCTTT
Organism: Pseudoalteromonas sp. S3785; assembly: GCF_005887365.1. Classification (NCBI taxonomy): domain Bacteria; kingdom Pseudomonadati; phylum Pseudomonadota; class Gammaproteobacteria; order Alteromonadales; family Pseudoalteromonadaceae; genus Pseudoalteromonas; species Pseudoalteromonas sp. S3785. The sequence goes on from NZ_PNCT01000055.1 coordinate 21,027, forward strand.
GCTCGCTTAGTATCACCGGGCAGTAAATACCGCTTGGGCGGACACTTAACATTTAAAAAATAATAACAAGGTAACGCTTAAGGGCGTTTTTTTATAGCTGACCATCTTGTATATACAACAGGAGAAATTCATGAACAATCGGCTCGACACACACCGTGAAATCCGCGCGCCCCATGGCGACAAAATTAGCGCTAAAAGTTGGCAAACCGAAGCCGCTAAACGCATGTTAATGAACAATTTAGACCCTGATGTTGCAGAACACCCTCATGCGTTAGTGGTCTATGGTGGTATTGGCCGTGCAGCAAGAGACTGGCCAAGCTTTGATAAAATAATTGAAACCCTTGATAGGCTCGAAAACGACGAAACACTGCTTGTGCAATCGGGCAAGCCCGTGGGCGTATTTAAAACCCACGAAAACGCGCCACGAGTACTCATTGCTAATTCTAATCTGGTACCGCATTGGGCAAATTGGGAGCACTTTAATGAGCTCGATAAAAAAGGCCTAATGATGTATGGGCAAATGACCGCAGGTTCTTGGATTTATATTGGCTCACAAGGCATAGTGCAAGGCACTTACGAAACCTTTGTAGCAATGGCAAAACAACACTTTGGCGGTAATGCAAAAGGTAAATGGGTTTTAACCGCAGGTCTTGGCGGTATGGGGGGCGCACAACCACTTGCAGCAACCATGGCAGGTTTTAGTGCTTTGGTTGTTGAATGCGACGAGACCCGCATCGATTTTCGAATTAAAACCGGCTACGTTGATGTAAAAGCCACAACGCTTGAACACGCACTTGAACTGATTACCGATGCGTGTATTAAAGGCAGCCCTATATCAGTAGGTTTATTAGGTAATGCTGCTGATATTTTTACTGCTTTGGCAAACAGCAACATTACCCCCGATATCGTGACCGACCAAACCTCAGCGCACGACCCACTCAATGGCTACCTTCCCCAAGGATGGAACTTGCAAGATGCAGCAAAAATGCGTGAACAAAACCCACAAGCAGTAGTTAAAGCCGCTAAGCAATCTATGGCAGTGCAAGTAAAAGCCATGTTAGTACTGCAAAAAGCCGGTGCTGCCACTACCGACTATGGCAATAACATACGCCAAATGGCCTTTGAAGCAGGCGTTACCAATGCGTTTGATTTTCCGGGCTTTGTGCCCGCTTATATCCGCCCGTTATTCTGTGAAGGCATTGGCCCATTTAGATGGGTTGCGCTTTCGGGCGACCCCGAAGACATTTATAAAACCGATGCAAAAGTGAAAGAACTTATCCCAGAAGATACCCATTTACATAACTGGCTTGATATGGCCCGTGAGCGCATTCAATTTCAGGGTTTACCAGCACGTATATGCTGGGTTGGTTTAAAAAATCGAGCCCGCCTTGCACTGGCTTTTAACGACATGGTTAAAAATGGCGAGCTTAAAGCGCCGGTTGTAATTGGACGCGATCATCTCGATTCAGGCTCTGTAGCCAGCCCGAATCGTGAAACAGAAAGTATGCTAGATGGCTCAGACGCCGTGTCGGATTGGCCAATACTCAATGCTTTATTAAACACTGCAGGCGGCGCTACATGGGTTTCACTGCACCATGGTGGCGGTGTTGGCATGGGCTTTAGCCAACATGCCGGCGTTGTAATTGTTGCTGATGGAACTAATGAAGCAAAAGAGCGTATCGCCCGCGTGCTTTGGAACGATCCTGCCAGCGGTGTTATGCGTCATGCCGATGCAGGTTACGACATTGCAAAAAATTGTGCGCAAGAGCACCATCTCGATCTCCCTATGCTAAACAAGGAATAGTCATGATTTCACACACTCTCACACCAGGGCAGTTAGACTTAAACACCCTAAGAAAAATTAATGACTCAGCTGTCACGCTTAACCTTGTCGATGGCGCCAGTACACAAATAGCCGCCAGCGCACAAACCGTTCAAAACGTAATAAGCAAACGCCAAACGGTGTACGGTATTAACACCGGCTTTGGCTTATTAGCCAATACAAAAATAGCGGATGACGAGCTTGAGTTACTTCAACGTAGTATTGTACTTTCGCACGCTGCCGGTATTGGTGAGCTCATGGACGACAGCACAGTAAGGTTAATGATGACCTTAAAAATAAACTCTCTATCTCGGGGCTACTCTGGAATACGCCTTGAGGTGATTGAGTTTTTTATTAAGCTACTGTGCAGTGAAGTTTACCCGTGCGTACCAGAAAAAGGATCTGTAGGTGCTTCGGGCGATTTAGCGCCGCTTGCTCATATGTGTCTACCGCTGCTAGGTGAAGGTAAAATGCGTCACAAAGGTGAAATTATAAGTGCTGCACAAGGGTTAAAAATTGCAAACCTTTCCCCCCTAACTTTAGGTGCAAAAGAAGGGCTGGCGCTGTTAAATGGTACACAAGCTTCTACCGCACTTGCGTTACAAGGGCTTTTCAAAGCAGAAGATTTATACACGCAAAGTTGTGTTATAGGCTCTATTAGCATAGAAGCTGCTAAGGGCAGCCGTGCCCCCTTTGATGCACGCATTCACGAAATACGGGGGCAACGCGGCCAAATCGATACAGCCAGTGTATTTAGAGAGCTACTTAGTACTCAATCACAAATTAGCCAATCTCACGTAAACTGTGAAAAAGTGCAAGACCCTTACTGCCTGCGTTGCCAACCTCAGGTATTGGGCGCGTGTTTAACACAAATTCGCCAAGCCGCAGAAGTGTTGTTATGTGAATCAAATGGCGTTACCGATAACCCGCTGGTATTTGCCGATGTGGGCGATATTATCTCCGGTGGTAATTTTCATGCAGAGCCCGTTGCTATGGCAGCTGATAACTTAGCCATTGCGATTGCCGAAATAGGCGCGCTAGCAGAGCGAAGAATCGCGCTACTTATTGATTCAAACCTCTCTACACTGCCGCCTTTTTTAGTTGAAAATGGCGGTGTTAACTCAGGCTTTATGATTGCCCAAGTAACTGCGGCGGCACTTGCTTCCGAGAACAAATCGCTTGCGCACCCCGCCTCGGTAGACAGCCTGCCAACATCTGCTAATCAAGAAGATCATGTCTCTATGGCAACCTTTGCAGCAAGGCGCTTAAATGAAATGGCCAATAACACCCGCGGGGTATTAGCAATTGAATGGCTTGGGGCTGCTCAAGGGCTTGAGTTTAGAGCCCCGCTAAAACCCTCACCGCAAGTAGAAAAAGCAAAAGCACTGCTGCGCGAGCATGTAAGTTACTATGATAAAGACCGCTACTTTGCCCCCGATATAGACGCGACCAATACGCTTTTATCACAGGGGGCGTTGTGCGACTTTATTAATCTCAACCCGCTACCTTCGCATGTTAAATTCCATGCTGATAGCTAAAACCTAACGCCTCAATTGCTGAGCCAAGCACCTTGCGCTCAGCACTTTCATTACTGGTAAAGGTTGGCATTTCACCGCCATGCTCTGCACACTTTTGTGCATAATAATTCGCTTTAGTGGGGTGCGATGGATTCACCACGTTATAAATATTTTGCCCCGAATTATAGTTCTCTATTACCGCAAAAATAGCGTTTATCACATCTTGTTGATGCACCATATTAACCACTTGCTCGCTAGATGAGTTTAATTCTTTACCAGCCACAAAGCGTCCAGGCTCACGGTTAGGTCCTAATAAGCCCGCTAAACGCAGTACCTTACCGTCTTGTTCTAGTACTTTTTCTTCGCTATCGAACAGTTTTATTTGTCGCTCATTGGTGCAGCTTATTTCACTGCTTTCAGTGTAAACACCTGGCTCTTGGTCGTACACACCAGTAGATGAGCATAAAATAAAGCCTTTGGCAGTTAATTGTTTAGAAAGAGTAAGTGCAGCACTAAGTGTTTCTGGGTAGTTACTTTCACTGTGTCTGCTCCGTGGGGGGATTGCACACACCCAGTAAGCGTCGTGTAAATCTATTTGGTGTGTTAGCTGCCCATCATTAAGGACAAATTGACGCTGAAAATCCTCTGTATACTCATCACTTCTATGTGTACCTTGTACTTGCCAACCGGCTTGCTTAGCTTGTAAGCATAAAGCATGACCTAACCAGCCTGCGCCTAATACTACTAATTTATTAGCTTTTGTTTCCATTTTTGCATAACCCTTCATTTTAAACGCATAATTAGTGCTTTTTATCTAACTTCATAGAGATTTAAAGTAAGATATGATTAGATATCACCTACTAAATAACAATAATACGTGCACTCATGCTAAATAATTTATCATTACGGAAGAAAATATTATTATTGATTGGTGGTACCATCACCATTTTGCTAATTATTGCTTCAACATTTTTTGTAAATCACATCGCTAACCTTTCCAGAGTAAACATTGAGCGCGAAGCTCAAAGCTACCTACAAAGCGAACAACTTTCAATGCAAAGCTACTTTGCAAAGTATGGCAAGCTGGTATCTACGTTCGTTAATAATCCCCACTTAGTTAATTTTTTTGAAAATTGGGATACTCGCGATCAGCCAATCAAAAACGCACCGGGCTACAACGAAGTTAATCAAGATTTTGTGCGTATTAGCTCAAATGACGAAAATATACTGTCGGCGTTTTTTGCCTCAGCAACCACCGGCGAATACTTTAAAGAGAACGAGCGTACTAGCCATTACAATGGCCAACCTTACTACGCCTATAAACGTGGTTGGTGGCAAGAAGCCCTGCAAATTAATAAACTTTACGTGGGCCCTATATCAGTCGATTTAACTACAGGTGTTGCCTCGGCAGTTGTACAACAGCCGGTATACAACGCACAGCGTAAACTTATTGGTATGGGCGGCGTTGATTTACAGCTCAATAAAATCAACGACATGGTAGAAGGTATCCGCTTTAACGGCCAAGGCTATGGCTTTTTACTCGATGGCAATCAAAAGGTGGTGCACTTTTCAAATGCCACTGGCCATAAACTGTCTAACACCGATGAAGGCCCTAAAGGTAAAGAAGGGCTAGATGGCCTTGAAAGCCAGTTTAGCAACACATCAGGTTTTACAGAGCTTAATGCCCAAATGCGTAACAACCTTGAAGGCAGCCAATTGGTGACTTTAAAAGGCGAAGCGTATTATGTGGTGTATCATCGCTTACAACTAGAGCAACCTTATCTTGACTGGTATGTAGGTATACTTATTCCAACCAGCATGATTGAAGCCCCCGTTAATGAAGCGGTTACCACCACAACCACCGCAGTGGTGATTATTTTAGTGATCATTTTAGCGATGATATTATGGGCAACCCACATGATTTCGCAGCCTATTACCGCGCTAACTAATATTATGCGTGATATTGCATCGGGCGAAGGCGATTTAACCCAAAAGATTAATATTAACAGCCAAGATGAGGTTGGCCAGCTTGCCAATCACATGAATACATTCATTGATAAGCTGCGCGGCATGATGTTAGAAACAGCCGCACAAGCTGAGCAATTGACCAATGCCGCAGCGCAGCTTAAAAATGTATCAGCCCAAACCAATACCGAAATACAGCAAGAAAAACAACAAGTAGACAGCGTTAGTGCCGCCGTGACCGAAATGGCCAGCACTGTACTTGAAATATCGCGTAACGCACAGCATACCAACAGCGCCGCCGAAGAAGTACAAGCCATTACTGCCGAAGGGGCTGACCGCTCAACTCAAGCACAACGTGTGATGACCGAACTTGCGCTGCACATAGGTGAAGCGTCTAAAGTGGTGGCAGGGCTTGAGCAAGAAAGTAATAACATTGGTGCATTGGTGGATGTGATTAACTCCATTGCCGATCAAACCAACTTACTTGCTCTTAATGCCGCCATTGAAGCTGCGCGTGCAGGTGAGCATGGCCGTGGTTTTGCGGTAGTTGCCGATGAAGTACGCTCTCTTGCAAGCCGTACGCAAGAATCAACAGACGATATACGTAATATGATTTCTCGCTTACAGCAAATTGCCCAACAAGCGTCGGTAATGATGCTGCAAGGGCAAGAGCAAACAGAAGGCTCAGTATCGCAAACAAAAGAAGTGCTAAGTTCATTACAAAACATTGCTCAGTCGGTAACTAAAGTGCAAGACCAAAGCCACCAAATTGCCACCTCAACAGAGCAGCAAACGGTTGTAGCAGAGGACATTAACACCAGCCTTGCAGCAATTAATGGCTTAGTAAACAGCACTGCTGATCACGCACACATTTTAGCAGATGAAGCGCGTGATTTAAGCGACCTAGCCGTTGCCTTAAACAAAACGGTTAATCAGTTTAAGCTTTAAATACACTACGTCATAGGGTGGGTAACTCAGTATAAAACTTACCCACCCTATACTCTTGTTTTTAATTTTTTTAACACCATATCTTCACAACTTGCTGCTATTTTTTGGCGTAATAAAACTAGTTTTTTGCGCATCAGATCAAATTTTTCTGTTTTAAATACACATCTTTTTATCGAGATAGTTTGTTGTTTGGCAGAGTCTGGTATAGTAGCACACGTATTAAACAGTGCTTTTAATGCTCTTTAATACAAAATTGCTAATTAATATGTTCTACAGGTTATGTAAAAGTACATATTAATTACCAATTGTAAAAAATGGGTTAGCCGACACTCGGTTAGCAAAGAATACATTGTAACGGTTTTATCATGATATCTAATTTATTTACCAAGATTTTTGGTAGTCGCAATGACCGCACTATTAAAAACCTAAGAAAGACGGTCGCGCTAATTAACGCGCTAGAAACGCAATTAGAAGCGCTTTCTGATGAAGATTTAAGAGCTAAGACAGCTGAGTTTAGAGAACGTTACGATAACGGACAAAGCCTTGACGACATTCTACCAGAAGCATTTGCTGTGGTACGTGAAGCGTCAAAGCGTGTAAATGGCATGCGTCACTTTGACGTACAGCTATTAGGCGGCATGGTTTTACATCAAGGCCGTATAGCAGAAATGCGTACCGGTGAAGGTAAAACACTCACAGCCACACTTCCAGCCTACTTAAATGGCTTAACAGGCAAAGGCGTGCACGTAATTACCGTGAACGACTACCTTGCTAAACGTGATGCTGAAACAAACCGCGAGTTATTTGAGTTCTTAGGCCTAACTGTAGGCTGTAACGTACCAGGCATGATGCCACAACAGAAAAAACAAGCTTACAGTGCCGATATTACTTACGGTACTAATAACGAGTTTGGTTTTGACTACCTACGTGACAACATGGCATTTAGCATTGATGAGCGTGTACAACGCCCACTGTTTTATGCGGTAGTGGATGAGGTGGATTCAATCTTAATTGATGAAGCTCGTACGCCACTTATAATTTCAGGCCCAGCTGAAGATAGCTCTGAGCTATACATCGAAATCAATAAAATTGTGCCGCTTTTAGAGCTTCAAGAAAAAGAAGACGAAGAAGGCATTGAAGGCGATGGCGATTACACTATCGACGAAAAGTCTAAACAAGTTCATTTAACAGAGCGCGGTCAAATTAAAGTAGAAGACCTACTTACTGAGCGTGGATTAATTGAAGAAGGCGATTCGCTTTACTCAGCCAGTAGTATCACTCTACTAAGCCACGTGTATGCTGCGCTTCGTGCTCACAAGCTTTATCAAAAAGATGTTGATTACGTTGTTAAAGAAAACGAAGTCATCATTATCGATGAGCACACTGGGCGCTCAATGGAAGGTCGTCGTTGGTCTGAAGGTTTACACCAAGCTGTAGAAGCGAAAGAAGGTGTAAAAATTCAAAACGAAAACCAAACACTGGCTTCAATTACTTTCCAAAACTACTTCCGTTTATACGAAACCTTAGCCGGTATGACAGGTACTGCCGATACAGAAGCATTTGAGTTTCAATCTATTTACGGTCTAGACACGGTTGTTATGCCAACTAATAAGCCGATGATCCGTGATGATCGCGCTGATTTAGTTTACCTAACACAAGAAGAAAAATACGAAGCTATTTTAGCTGATATTAAAGATTGCCAAGAGCGCGGGCAACCTGTGCTAGTAGGTACTATTTCAATTGAAAGCTCTGAGTATTTATCGCAGTTTTTACGCAAAGAAAAAATTAAGCACAACGTACTTAATGCTAAGTTCCATGCGCAAGAAGCTGACATTGTATCGGATGCAGGCTTACCTGGTACTGTAACAATTGCTACCAACATGGCCGGCCGTGGTACCGATATTGTGCTTGGTGGTAACTGGAACAGTGAAGTTGAAAAACTAGAAAACCCAACAGATGAACAAATTGCTGAAATTAAAGCAGCGTGGAAAATTCGCCACGATGCAGTAATTGATGCTGGCGGTTTACATATTATTGGTACTGAACGTCATGAATCGCGCCGTATAGATAACCAATTACGTGGCCGTGCTGGTCGTCAGGGTGATGCCGGATCTAGCCGTTTTTACTTATCGATGGATGATGCGCTAATGCGTATATTTGCCGGCGAGCGCATGACTAACATGATGCGTAAACTAGGCATGCAACGCGGCGAAGCCATTGAGCACCCATGGGTTAACCGTGCAATTGAAAACGCTCAGCGTAAAGTAGAAGCGCGTAACTTTGATGTTCGTAAGCAATTACTTGAGTACGATGATGTAGCAAACGATCAACGTCGTGTTGTTTACGCCCAGCGTAACGAGTTGCTTGAAGAAGGCGATATTTCAGAAACAATCACTGCAATTCGCGCAGATGTACTCAATGGAGTGATCGATCAATACATCGCACCACAAAGCCTTGCTGAAATGTGGGATATCCCTGGGCTTGAAGAACGCTTAAAACAAGACTTCCTGATTGAGTTGCCTATCACACAGTGGTTAGCTGATGACAATAAACTATACGAAGAGAAACTTCGTGAGCGTATTGAACAAGCGGTTGAACAAGCTTACAAGCAAAAAGAAGAACAAGTTGGCGACTCTGTACTACGCCAGTTTGAAAAAGCGATTATGCTACAAAGCCTCGATCAACACTGGAAAGATCATCTTGCTGCAATGGATCACTTACGCCAAGGTATTCACTTACGTGGTTATGCACAAAAGAATCCTAAGCAAGAATATAAGCGCGAGTCGTTTGAACTATTCACCGAAATGCTTGAAAACTTAAAAGTTGATGTCGTGGGCATTTTAAGTAAAGTACAAGTTCGTGCCGAAGAAGATGTTGAAAAAGTAGAAGAGCAACACCGTAAAAGTGAAAATGCCCCTCGCGAGTACCAACACGAAGAAGCAGAGCACGTAGGCGGTGAAGCCCCTCAAAGCGCAACTGTAATGGCAAGAACAGCGCCTAAAGTTGGCCGTAACGATCCGTGCCCATGTGGCTCAGGCCAAAAGTTTAAGCAATGTTGTGGTAAATTAAAGTAACGACGCATTGTATGTAATTAAAAAGCGACGCTAGCGTCGCTTTTTTTATGGAGAAAAACATGACAACAAAAATAGTTAACGTAGCGGTAGGCGTAATAAAAAAAAATAATGCTATATTCATTTGTAAGCGCGCTAATGAGCAACATCAAGGTGGCTTATGGGAATTTCCAGGCGGGAAAGTAGAAGCTGGCGAAAGCGTATTTGCCGCACTTAAGCGTGAGCTAAGTGAAGAAGTTGGCATTACCATTCACAGCTCTAGCCAACTGATGGTGATTGAACATGACTACGGCGATAAATGTGTAAAACTTGATATTCACGTTGTAAGTAACTTTAGCGGTGAAGCACATGGCGCCGAGGGGCAACCTAGTGAATGGGTCGCTATTAATGAGCTTAGTAACTATGAGTTCCCTGCTGCTAACGCCGAGATTATTGAAAAAATACACGCGCGATACGCGTAAAGCACATGAATACAGCAATACAAAATAAATTAAGTGAGCTATTAGCGCTAAACCCAGAGCATACTCAGGTGAGCTCTTTAGGCAGCGGACATATAAACACCACCTGGCTGCTCACCAATGCTGGTCAGCAATTTGTTGTTCAAAAGCTCAACACTCATGTATTTGAAAATCCAGAACAACTGGTCAATAACGCCCAGTTAATTGAGCAGCACTTAAGCGCTAAACAACAAGCAAATACTTACCCGCTCGATATTGTTAAGCATATAAGTACCCACCAAGGTGAACACCTTATAATAATTAATAACGCATACTACCGCGTGCTTAATTTTATTACCCAAAGTGCAAGTGAAGATATCGTCAAAGAGCCTAAACATGCAAAGCAAGCGGCATTTGCATTTGGCACATTTACGCGTGCCTTGCTCGATTTTGACGCATCAAGCCTCTACCCTGTTATTGCAGACTTTCATAACTTAGCCATGCGTTTTGAGCAGCTTAATACAGCCATTGCCACAGCCACTAATAAGCGGCTGCAACAGTGTAAAACCGACATTGACTACTGCATTGCACAACAGCATTTGGTAAAAGAACTGGCTGAGGTAACAGCTGATTTGCCTACCCGGGTGTGCCACAACGACACTAAAATAAATAACATGCTGTATTGCAGCAATACATATAAAGCAAAAGCAGTTATCGATTTAGATACCTGCATGGCCGGCTTTTTACTTTATGACTTTGGAGACATGGTACGCACATTTTGCTGCGCTGAGGCAGAAGATTCAACTAACCTTAGTAAAGTGGTTATTCGCAAAGAGGTATTTACTGCGCTTGTTAAAGGCTACCTTGCCCCCCTTAAATCGGCAATTAGCAACAAAGAGCAAGCAAGTTTACTGCTTGGCGCTAAAGTTATGCCGCTAATGCTTAGTGTACGGTTTTTAACTGATTACTTAAATAACGACGTGTACTTTAAAACCACCCATGCAGAACATAATTTAGAACGTGCGCAAAACCAGCTCGCTTTGTATAAAAATATTTTAAGCAATCAAAGCTGGATGCATAAAATCCTCATGCAATAACTGCAGTGTTATTGGTATAAAAAAACCAGCAAGCTAAACACTTGCTGGTTTTTACTAAGTTAGCCAAGAAAGCATAACAATTACCAAATTTTTACGCGGTCTTCTGGTTTGATATACATCTTGTCGCCTTCTTTTACGTCAAACGCGTCGTAAAATTCAGGCATGTTCGACAAGATACCAATAACACGGTAGTGACTTGGTGAATGCGGGTCTGTCATTAAGCGGTTACGTAATTCTTCATCGCGGTACTTACGACGCCAAATTTGTGACCACCCCATAAAGAAGCGCTGATCGCCAGTGTAACCGTCAATTACAGGCGCTTTGTTATCGCCTAGCGATAATTGATACGCTTTATAAGCCACCGTTAAGCCACCTAGGTCGCCAATGTTTTCGCCAAGCGTAAGCTCGCCGTTCACACCGGCATCTTCAAACGGTTTATATTCATTGTATTGCGCCACTAACGCGCCGGTACGCTCTTCAAACTGTTTAAGGTCAGACTCACTCCACCAGTTACGTAAGTTACCGTCACCGTCGTATTTAGCGCCTTGGTCGTCAAAACCGTGGCCTAGCTCATGACCAATTACTGCGCCAATTGCACCATAGTTTACAGCGTCATCGGCGTCTAAATTAAAAAACGGTGGCTGTAAAATAGCAGCTGGGAATACAATTTCGTTATTTACTGGGTTGTAGTAGGCATTAACGGTTTGTGGGGTCATGTGCCACTCAGAGCGGTCAACTGGCTTGCCTAATTTAGCAATCATATCGCTGTAAGCCCACTGGCTATAACGTATGTAGTTACCCACTAAATCATCAGGATTAATTGTAAGCTCAGAGTAGTCTTTCCATTTATCTGGGTAGCCAATTTTTGGGGTAAATTTGTTTAGCTTTTCTTGGGCTGCAAGCTTGGTTTCTGGGCTCATCCACTCAAGGTTTTCAATAGCAACGCCGTAACCTTTAATAACGTTATCTACCAGCTCTTCCATGCGCGCTTTTGCTTCAGGTGGGAAGTTATCTTTTACGTATACTTTACCTAAAATTTCGCCAAGTACGCTGTTAGATGCATCCACCGCTTTTTTCCAAAGAGGCGCTTGCTCTTTTACGCCGCGTAATGTGGTGCTATAAAAATCAAATTTAAGATCAACCAAGTCAGTGCTTAGTAACTGTGCGTAACCACTTACAAAATGAAACTTTAAGTAGTTTTTCCACGTGGCTAAATCTGTTTCTTTGTACACATCAGCAAACCCTTCTAAATAGCTTGGCTGACGTACAATAATGTCTGAGGTATCTACCCCAGCGCTTTTGAAAAACGCAGCTAAATCAAAGTCGCCTGTTAGCTTACTTGCCTCAGCTACAGTCATTTTATTGTATGACTTAGTGGCATCACGGCTTTGTACACGGCTCCACTGTGCCTGTGCTAAAGCGCTTTCAAATGCGATAACGCTTTTAGCGGCATCAGCGGCATTTTCAACGCCTGATTTAGCTAAAATATCTGTGATGTATTGCTCGTAAGATGCACGAATTTTAGTAAATTTTTCATCATCTTTTAAGTAATAGTCACGATCAGGTAAGCCAAGCCCAGATTGCGATAAGTACAGCGCGTATTCACTTGAATTTTTAGCATCGTTATTTACAAACCAGCCAAAAGGTAAGCTAGCACCTTGCTGCTGAATTTTAGCCATTAAAGGCGCAAGTTCAGCTTTTGAATCTAGGCTATCAATGGTATTAAGTGAAGATTGTAAAGGTGTAATACCTAACTCATCACGTGTGTCTTTATCCATGTAGCTTTTATAAAAAGCACCAATTTTGTACTCGTCGCTGCCTTTTTTAGCATTGCTATTTTTAGCGGCACTTTCAAGTGCTGCTTTCATCGCTTTTTGCGACTCTTCATACAACTGTGTAAACGAGCCATAGTTAGACTTGTCGCCAGGGATCTCTGTTTTAGCAAGCCATTGCCCGTTTACATGATAATAAAAATCATCTTGCGCACGAACTGACTCATCCATATTGGCAAGGTCTACACCTAGCTCAAGGGTTTTTTCTGCAGGTGCTGCAACAGTAGCTGTATCGGCTACTTGTGTTTCTTGTTGTTTTTCACCGCAACCTACTAGGCCCAGCGCAAGTGCAATACTTGCGGCGGTAATAGTTACTTTTTTCATAATTATTCCGTTTGTTAGTAAAGAATAAAATACCTATTTCATTAAGATATGGCGCCACAGAGAAAGATAAAAAGCGCCCCGCAATGCTTTCACTTAATGAAATTAATATTTAGGCGGTTAAAACAACACGCCGAATTTGTATGATAAACCCCATTAAAGAAACAATAAAATAGAATATGTAACAAAGTATTTGCCGTGAGACGAGACAACAAAATAGCCCTACCAACTACATAAATAGGGCAATTAAGACTTATTTTTTCCATGCTGAGCAAGGCGCTCTAGCTTTTCTTTGAGTGAAGGGGGCGCAGAGGCTGCAATGGCATTAAGGTAATCTGAGGTTTGCTGGCTCATTTTTCTTGAATTGCCAGGTGCTTTGCCTACGGGGCCTCGTTTATCTGTTGTTGGGCTTAAGCGCGCTGTTGCTTGAGGGTTTGCGACAATTTTAATTTGGCCGAGCTCTGCCATGCCTGCCGCTCTAAAATGCGACTGCATATCCATTTTTAAATAATTAAGTTTAAGGGCAATTGCTGCCGATACAGCTTCGATCATCAGCGTGCCATCGCGGTAATTACTTACACGGCATTTTTCAGCAAGCTTTGGGCCTAAAAACTCTTTAAGCAATACTTGCTGTTTATCTAGCGCTTGGCTTTTACCTGCATAAGCAGATAAGCGATTATTAAGACCTGCCATAATGTCAGTTAGGGGTTTTGGTGCGTACCTATCTTTAGCCATTCAACACCTCATCAATTAAATAAAACACGTTTAAGCCAAGCCCTTAAATACTTGGCCTAAATGAGTGCTTATAGGATCTCAATTTGCCTAATTAAGTATTAGTGCAAATTAATATTATACCAATGCGCATAATTAAGTGATCTATTTTGAGGATGGATAAACGTGTTGATAGCAAGGCAAAAAATTCGCTATTTAGTTGCTCTAAATGAGAATTTTTTGACGCAGATAGCGACACGTTTAGCCCCTAAAAATAATTAAGTATTATTGCGGATTGGTATTAAGCGCCTGCTATTTGCATTTGTTCTATAAGCACTGAGCCGGTTTGAATGCCGCCTCTGCGCTCAATATCGCCCCCTATGGCCGAAATACCTTTAAACATGTCTTTTAAATTTCCGGCAATGGTAATTTCACTAACAGGGTACTGAATTTCACCGTTTTCAACCCAAAAACCAGCTGCTCCACGCGAGTAGTCACCGGTAACGGTGTTTACGCCTTGCCCCATCAGCTCGGTAACTAATAAGCCTGTTCCCATGGTTTTTAATAGCGCGGTTAAATCGTTATGCGTTTGCTCTACTAACCAGTTATGAATACCGCCTGCATGGCCTGTTGGGGCCATACTTAATTTACGTGCTGCATAACTTGCCAATAAATACGTTTGCAGTTCACCGCCTTGAATAATTTCACGGTCAATTGTTTTAACCCCTTCACTATCAAAAGGTGATGATGCTAACCCTTTTAATATATGTGGACGCTCAGCAATATTAACGCTCTTACTAAATACTTGGGTGCCTAGGCTGTCGAGTAAAAAGCTCGATTTACGATAAAGCGCTCCACCGCCTATAGCCGATACCAAATGTCCAAACAATGAGTTAGCTATATCGGCTCTAAAAATAACAGGTACTTTCATAGTCCCTAGTTTTTGGCTGTTTAACTTAGCAAGTGTTTCGGTTGCAGCTTCAAGGCCCACTGCTGCAGCATCGTTTAAACCAGCTTGATCGCGCGCAACAGTGTACGCCGAATCGCGCTGCATGTGCTCGCCTTCTTTACCTATTACCATAGTACTAATACTATGGCGCGTACGTGGAAAACCAGCAATTAAACCATGGCTATTACCGTATACACGTAAACCTTGGTGAGATGAAAAACTTGCACCATCTGAATTTACAATACGCTCATCAGCATTTAAGGCGGCTTGCTCGGCGGCATGGCAAAGTTCAATACCTTGCTCAGGGCTTACATCCCACGGATGATATAAATCGAGATCTTTAGGTGCAAACTCAAGTAGCTCTTTATCCGCAATGCCATTAAATGGGTCATCGGAGGTAAACTTGGCAATATCAATGGCTTTTTCGACTACAGTGCGTAGTGTTTTTGGGTTGAGATCAGCAGTAGATGCCGACCCTTTATTATTCCCTACATAAACACTGATACCTAAACCGCCATCTTGGTTAAACTCTATGGTTTCTACTTCACCCATGCGTGTACTTACCGATAAACCCGATGTACTCGACATTGCAGCTTCTGCGGCAGTAGCCCCCAATTTTTTAGCATGCTCGAGCACTTCAGCTACGGCATCTTTTACTTGAGAGATTTGAGAATAAATTGGATCGTGTTGTTGGCTTTTCATAAATTAAGTCCTGAGCCTTAAGGCAATATTGCACGCATTTCTTATCTTTAAATGCTAACACACTCACTGCACCACATCAGCTAATATTAATCACTAAAAGAATCGCGTATAATAGCAAAAGTTATTTTTACTTAAGAGCACCCCATGGCGAAGAAAAAAGGCAAGCCTGCTGAAATTGAAGAAGAAATTATTTACGTATCAAAAAGTGAGCTAAAGCGAGACGCGCAAGAGTTTCACCAGTTAGGTTCTGAAATTGCTAAAATGGGGAAAAAACAACGCGAACGCTTACCACTCAATGACGATTTAAAAGAAGCCATGGTGGTTGCTGATAAAATTAGCAATAAAAGCGATGCGTACCGTCGTCATTTAAATTACATTGCTAAAACGCTGCGCACAGTAGAAAACGTTGAAGAAATTAAAGCAATTATTGACGTAATGCTTAATAAAAATAACCAAGCTGAGGTTTTAATTAAAAAAATTGAGCAATTACGTACTGACTTAATTGAACAAGGCGACGATTTAATCAACGAAACTATTGAGCAATACCCGACCCTTGAGCGCCAAAAAATGCGCCAATTGGTTCGCAACGCCGCCAAAGAGGTTAAAGCCGAGAAGCCAGGCAAGGGCTATAAAGAATTGTTTCAATACTTAAAAGATGCCCACAACATAACGTATTAACAAAACATACTCTTTTAAAAGGTGCTTAGGCACCTTTTTTGTTGTAGATCAAAACTCCTTCCTTAAAAGCTTTTTATACTCACCCCCTGATTAATATATAAGGTGCGCGTGATGATAAAGCTTCCAAAATGGGATCAAACTCTTATAAATAAGTATAACGTGTCAGGGCCGCGTTATACCTCCTATCCTACCGCGTTGTCTTTAAGCGAGGGATATCAGCAACAAGACCTTGTTAGCGCTATTAAATCATCATCGAGTCGCTCACTCTCTTTGTATATTCATATCCCATTTTGCAGTGAGCTTTGCTATTACTGCGGATGTAACAAGGTGATTACGCGCCATCAGTCTAAAGCCGATGTGTACTTAGATTATTTAGCAAAAGAAATAACAGCGCATGCCCCATTATTCAAACACTACACGGTAGAGCAATTGCACTTAGGCGGTGGTACGCCAACCTTTTTAACTGTAAAGCAAATGACGCGCCTAATTAATTTGCTAGAGCAGCACTTTCATTTTACCCGCAACACTGAACGTGGCATTGAAATAGACCCACGCTCCCTTGCTAAAGATATGCTTATACACTTACGGGTTTTAGGTTTTAACCGCGTATCCTTTGGTATTCAAGATTTTAACGATGAGGTACAGCAAGCAGTTAACCGCACACAGCAAGTTGAGACCGTTAAAGCGCTGATAACCCAAGCCCGCGAGCTAGGCTTTAAGTCAATAAATGCAGATATGATTTATGGCCTACCTAAACAAACACCCCAAAGCTTTGAGAAAACAATAGCGCAATTAATTGCCTTAAGCCCAGACAGAGTCTCTGTATTTAATTACGCGCATTTACCGGAGCGCTTTGCTGCGCAACGTAAAATAAAAGAAGCTGATTTACCCAAAGCCCACGACAAGCTCACAATGTTTAAAAACACCTTGTCGCAAATGACATCAGCAGGTTATCAGTTTATTGGTATGGATCATTTTGCAAAAGCCGACAACGAACTGGCAGTTGCGCAAAACAAAGGGCTGCTACATCGCAATTTTCAGGGCTATACCACCCACGGTAATTGCGACTTGTTAGGCTTAGGGGTCTCGTCCATCTCACAAATTGGCACGGCCATTTTACAAAATCAAAAAGTGCTTAAGCATTATTATCACGCCATTGAAACGCAAGCTGGGAGCGCTATACATAAAGGAATGCATTTAACGCATGATGATGTAATACGTGCAGAGGCTATTAAATCCCTTATCTGCCAGTTTGAATTAGACACACAGGCTTTTGCGAAAAAACATACTATTCAATTTAATGAGTATTTTGCAGATGCCCTGTTGGCACTACAGCCTTTAATAGACGATGAGATGGTACATATAAATGATAACGTAATACGCGTCACGCCTCGTGGGAACTTGTTTATTCGTATTATATGTATGTGCTTTGATGCTCACTTACAAAAGCAAATAAGTAAAACCCGTTTCTCACGGGTGATTTAAAGCAGGCATAAAAAAGCAGACCTAAATCTGCTTTTTTTATTTTTGAGCTTAATTAAACACTATGTTTTCGCTGCCCGGCGCAGCTTTAAACTCGACAATGATTTTGTCGCAATCGGCTTTAATCTCATCGCTAAAGTTTTCTTCTGCTCGCCAACGAGCTGTATCTTGTTTAAAAATCTCTTTTTTAGAGTATTTTTTGCGTGCATCGTGAGTCGGCATTTCTTTAACGACATTATACATTTTATAAATGCCTGGGTACGCCTCGGTTAAATCTCGCTCATCTTCAAAAGCGTACTGAGACATTAACACCCAAATCCGTAAACAGCCTTCAGAATACTCACATTGCTTTTCAGCCATTGCACGAGCAATTAAATGAATGCTATCTGCAAGTTTAGCGTTTCGCTTTAAGCGCGACTGCTTAAGCTTTTGCTGTTGCTCTGCTTGCTTTTGCGCAATTAACTTTTTTTGCGCGTTAAGCTTATAGAGTAACTGACCTGCATAAAATGCTAAGCCAGCAATAATAACAGCACCTACAAACAAGGCTACAATCACTGCGGTACTCATTAAGCGCCCTTACTATTTATCGTCATCATCTAGCCACTCATTGGCTAAATCATCTGAAAGGTATTTATCAAAGTCTGAGTTACCGTCGCTTTCGACGTTGTCTTCAAAATCATCTTCAAACTCGTCCTCATCCTCATCTTCTATACCCAGTAACTTACAAAGCACTTGGTGGCGTGCAATACGGCTATTAAAATACTTTGCATCTTTACCCGTCAGCATTTCACCTTGTTCATGACGCTCAACGAGCTTAAGTAAACGCTCATCGTTTTCAAGCGCTTCTAGCTCTTGCTCTGGTGTCAGCTCTGGCTCTGTCGCCTTTTTAAGCTCTGCCATTGGCTTTAAGTTACGCTTCATTTCTACTTGCGGCTGTGGTGCGGCAGCCACTAAAGGTACCGCTTTTTTACTGCCCACACGTTTATCTTTTGGTGCTGAACTTACTTTTTTAGTGTCGCTATCTAATAGCTCAGGTGCATTTCGAGAGCCAGGCTTAGCGCCCTTTGGCTTTTTAACACGTTGCTCCTTTAACGCACGCATTTCTTTAAGCTTATCTTGGCTTAAACGAACAGGGCCGTTTGAAGGAATTTTACGTGACTTTTTCTTTCTACTCATATCTTGATCATCTCACTTAAGAGGTTTTGAGCGAGGCACATAACATGAGCATCGCAGTGCTGGCCTAGCCAGAAGAATTCGATTTGCGCATTAAAGCTTGGGTTGCTTGTTGAGTTAGCGCATTAGCTTATTGCTAAACGGTGGGTATTGTAACAGGACAAATAAAAAGGCGGTAGAGAAAACATCTCTACCGCCTACTAATCTGAGCGCCATTATCTGGACACTTCTCCCTTCGACTTTTTTAGTCTTTATTATTTTTATTATTATCAGTCCGTATTGTTATTATTTTAACCTTCCTTGTTACATTCCATTTTGTTTTTATTTTTAACTTCCTTGAGATTTTATTATTTACGGTCATCCTGACGCTTTCTTGTTATTTCCTTTTGTAGCACCTTCAGTATGCTATTCAGTCGTGCCGCGCTATTTTCCTTTAGCATAATCCATGTTGTTATTGTTGTTTTGCGACAGTGGTTAATTTACCCATTAATAATTTTGTTACAACTGGTTTATATAATTTTTCTTACATGTCACACATATAAATTCATTAAAAACAATATAAATTAATAAGTTACACACTTAAAAAGTTTAAAAATAAGTTATTTCTCACAATTCGGTATGGCAAATATCTCACAAACTAAAGGGTGATATCGTTAAATTACGGACACAAAAAAAGCAGCGTAAGCTGCTTTTTAACCATATTTCATAGTATTACATTAGCAAATACTAAATAAATACGACTTTAGTGTAAACCACCCAAATATTGAGAAAGTACTTCAATATCTTTGTCTGTTAGCTTTTTCGCTATATCTTGCATCATACCGTTATGGTCGTTTTTACGGGTACCATCACGGAATTTCTCTAGCTGAGCTTTAATGTACTCTGGGTGCTGGAAAGAAATTTTAGGAAACTTAGCAAGTGACGAACCATTGCCGCGCGGACCATGACACGCCGCACAAGCTGGAATACCACGTTCAGCATCGCCCGCTTTGTAAAGCTTTTGACCAACTTCAACCACGTCTTTAGGGGTGGCGCCTTCAGTCATGTTCAATGAAGAAAAATAAGCAGATAGGTCTTTCATGTCTTGTTCGCTAAGTGGCATAGCCATCGCGCTCATTACAGGATCCATACGACCTTCTTTACCGCCTGAAGTCATACCTAGTTTTAAATCCTTAAGTTGTTTAAGGATGTAATCTGGATGCTGGCCTGCAAGTTTAGGGTAAATATTAACCGGTGCATTACCGTCTGGGCCGTGACAAGCCGCACACGTTGCTGATTTTTCTTTACCTGCGTTTACATCGCCATCAAATGCTGTTGCGTTGCTTGCTGACAACGCACCAAGCAATATTGTTAAAGATAGTGCTATTTTTTTCATGGTGAATTCTCTGTTTCCGACCCTGTATCATCTACAATATGGATGTTGTAATTCATGTATTCTACACGATAAAAAATTCTCTGGCACGTTTTCTACTCATATTAAGCTTATAATTTATAGGGTTTTGACCTAGATTAACCTTTAAGCAGCTTTAATAGTGCCATTTATAGCATTTTTAGGTGTTTAAATACGCTTTTTAATACATCCTTTATAGTATAAAATACGCGCCCTGAGTCAATTTAGCTCAATAAGATTAACTTTTACGTTTTAGGAGAGCCTGTGCTCAAATCTCGTATCAAATATAATACTGCGTCTTTTGTTACAAGCGCGCCAGACATCACTAAATTACCTGCTGATACGGGAATTGAAGTCGCGTTTGCAGGTCGCTCTAATGCCGGTAAGTCGAGTGCTCTTAATGCACTGACAGATCAAAAACTTGCTCGTACCAGTAAAACACCGGGTCGTACGCAATTGATCAACACGTTTGAATTAGGTGAAGTGGATGATATGCGCTTAATCGACTTACCTGGTTATGGCTTTGCTAAAGTGCCCATTGAAATGAAAAAGAAATGGCAAAAGTCACTGGGTGAATACCTACAAAAACGTCAAAGTTTAAAAGGCATTGTGGTATTAATGGATATTCGTCACCCATTAAAAGATTTAGATAAAGATTTAATTAATTGGGCTATTGGCAGTGAAATCCCTGTATTGGCGCTTTTAACTAAAGCGGATAAGCTCAAACAAGGTGCGCGTAAAGCACAAGTATTACAAGTACGTCGTGAATTAAGTGAACTAGACGGTGATATTACTGTTCATGCTTTTTCATCACTTAAGGGGACGGGTTTACCGGAAGTCGCCAAAAAATTAGATGAGTGGTACTTAGGACCAATCGTGGCTGTTGCACCACAGCCAAGTGATGAAGATAACTCAGACGCTTAAAAATAAGCATCTATGAGAGATAAAACCTTTCACCTGCAGATTTTATAAAATAGCCGCGCTCATCTGCGTCGGCTATTTCAGCCCACTGATAAAACACACTTCGTGATACCCGCGCGCTACACCCATAAGGTAATTGCAAATAAGGCACCGCTGCATTTTTATAGTTTTTTATATAAAGAGGCTGCTCAGCACTTATTAACCATTGCCGTGCTAAATTATCTATACAACACATAACCTGCCCTTGCGCTGTGCTCTCTATATGCCAGCTTACGATAACGAATGGCGCATCTTGTACTTCTATCGCTATTTTTTCGATGGGTGTTTTTAAGTAAAACTGCTCGCCTTCTTTGCATAAAACACTGGCAAATAGTTTTACCATAGCGAGGCGAGTAATCTCGCTGCCATCGTAAAACCACAGCCCTTGTTCGTTAATAGTAATTGGCAGTTCACCACACTGGGTTGGCTGCCAACTATCAAACGGTTTACTAGGCTCGCTTAATTGCTTACTAAGCGCCGCTAAGGAGATCACTGTTTTTTAAGTGTTAGCGCAAAAGTAACTGGTACGGCTGTAGCAACGGCAGGTAAACCAGCTAATTGCTGTAGCTTTTTAACGCCTTCGGTCACACCAAAGTCTTGGCTATTTACAATCACAGGCGTAAATGACGACACACTTAAATCGCCATTTTTTGAACTGCTAACAAGTACATTTATTTTTAATGGCTTTTTATTACCATGAAAATCAAGCTGCGCATCAACCGCTTTTAATACATGTTGGCCTGGTTTTTTAATATTACTTAATTGCTTTTTTAAATCTGCGGTTAAAATTGCGTTAGGGAATTTTGCCGCTTCAAATACAAATTGAGTTAAACGTTCATTGCGAATGGGGATCAGTGTTTCTGCAGAGGTTAAGTCAATATTTACACTAAACGCACCGCTGTCTAAAAGTGTCCCTTCTAGATTAGTAAAATGATGCGCCTCAGCAATCGTGTCTTTTTTTATAGAAACAAAACTTACTTGGCTTTTATCATTAACGAGCTGCCAATCTGCATGAGCGGCATTAGACAAAACAAGACTAGTTAACGATAAACCTACAGCGGCTAACGTTTTAAACATAACGCACTCCTTAAATTTAAATGAGAATAATAGCGCTTTCGATACTACCACTTGCGGTATATGCATACCAACTCAAAATAAATAATAAAGGGGATTGAAAAGAAAAAACGGCCTGCTTAAAACAAGCAGGCCGGTATAGCAAACTGGGGAGAAGCTATCAATTTGTTGCACCTTTTCAGATGCATCATCAACAGGATGTCCTACAGGATGAGGACGCGCGCACTTTAACAAAAGCGCGCATAAAAATACAATCATATTCCGCCAAAATAGTTCGAATTGACGAACATATAACTATTTAATACAAATAGTTGCTTAAATTAACCTACTTTTAACTAAACTTTGTTTACGCACAGAAATACGTATATCGATTCGCCTAATTGAGTGAGTTATTTAGAGGCAATAAAAAAGCGCCTTGCGGCGCTTTTAAACTATAAGCATGTTTTGAGGTTAATGGGCTTGTTCCCAGTTTTCACCTTCGTCGGCTTCAACAATTAAAGGCACATCTAAGCTCGCAGCTTGCGACATTAGTTCACAAATTTGCTTGGTGTAAGCTTGTGCGCAGTCGGTTTTAATTTCAAATACCAACTCATCGTGTACCTGCATGAGTAATTTAATCGTGTTAGGGGCTTGCTCATTAACCCATTGATGTACACTCAACATTGCTTTTTTAATAATGTCGGCGGCTGTGCCTTGCATTGGTGCATTGATTGCTGCACGTTCGGCGCCTTTACGGCGAGCTCCATTACGTGCATTAATTTCTGGTAAGTGTAAACGACGACCAAAAATAGTTTCTACGTACCCGTTCTCAGCCGCTTTCTCACGCGTTGTTTCCATGTAATCAAGTACCCCAGGGAAGCGCTCAAAGTATTTATCTATGTAGTGCTGCGCTTCGTGACGTGGTACATCAAGCTGACGCGCTAAACCAAAGGCTGACATGCCGTAAATTAAACCAAAGTTTACTGCTTTCGCTTTACGACGCATATCGGTGGTTACCTTATCAAGCTCAACACCAAATACCTCAGCAGCAGTGGCACTGTGTACATCTAACCCATTAGCAAAGGCATTTAGTAGCCCTTTGTCTTGCGATAAATGCGCCATAATACGCAGCTCAATTTGGCTGTAATCGGCAGCCACAATTTTATAACCTGGCGCCGCTACAAATGCCTCACGTATACGGCGCCCTTCTTCAGAGCGAATAGGAATATTTTGTAAGTTAGGATCAGTAGAACTTAAACGCCCTGTGGCCGTAACAGCTTGATGATAAGAAGTATGCACGCGTTGTGTTTTCTCATTTACCATCAATGGTAATTTATCGGTATACGTTGATTTAAGCTTAGATAAACCACGATGCTCAATAATCACTTTAGGTAATGGGTAATCATGAGCAAGTTCTTGTAGCACTTCTTCAGCCGTTGAAGGCGCACCTTTAGGTGTTTTTTTAATGACTGGCAGCTCAAGTTTTTCAAATAAAAGTACTTGCAGCTGCTTTGGCGAGCTTAGGTTGAATGGTTCGCCAGCTATTTCAAACGCTTCTTTTTCAAGCTCAAGTAAACGCTCGCCTAAACGCTGACTGTGTGCGGCAAGCATATTGCTATCTATAGCTACACCAGTGCGCTCAATATCAGAAATAACATCAACTAGGGGCATTTCTATGGTTTCAAATACTGACTTTAACTTCTCATCAGCTTCTAATTTTGGCCACAGTACTTGGTGTAAACGCAGTGTAATATCGGCATCTTCTGCTGCGTAAGGCGCAGCTTTTTCAAGCTCAATTTGATTAAAGGTAAGCTGCTTTTTCCCTTTGCCGGCAATATCTTCAAAGCTAATGTTTTTATGGCCTAAGTATTTAAGCGCTAATGAATCCATATCATGGCGAGTGCCCACACTATTAAATACGTACGACTCAAGCATAGTATCAAACTTAATGCCATTGAGTTCATAGCCGGCATTAGCCAGTACACTCTTGTCGTATTTTAGGTTTTGCCCTACTTTAGCTTTGTTAGCATCGGCGAGAATTGGCCCAAGCTTTTGCATTACATATTCAAGGCTTAATTGCTCTGGTGCACCCGGGTAGTCATGTGCGATGGGTAAGTAAGCGGCTTCGCCTGCTTTTACAGCAAAGCTCATACCTACTAACTGCGCTTGCATATAATCAAGGCTGGTTGTTTCGGTATCAAAAGCAAATAGCTCAGCGCTATTTAGCTGCTCTATAAGCACATCAAACTGTGACTCGCTTAAAATAGTTTCATAATGAGCGTCTTCTACTTTTGGTAGTTCATTTTCCTCAGTAGGGAGTGCTTTTTCTGCACCTTTTGGATTATCAAGTAGCTCAGCTAACCAGCGGCGGAACTCACACTCACCATACAGTGCAATAAGCTCATCTTTATTTGGCTCTTGTACTTTAAAGGTGTCTAGGTCTGACTCTACCTCAACATCACATTTAATGGTGGCAAGCTCATAACTTAGTGGTAAATGATCTAGGGCGTTTGCAAGTTTTTCACCAATCTTGCCTTTAATATCGCCGGCATTATCAATAACACCTTGAAGTGACCCATATTTTTGTAGCCATTTAACAGCTGTTTTAGGTCCACAACCTTCAACACCTGGGATGTTATCAACTTTATCACCCATTAATGCTAAATAATCGATGATTAGCTCAGGTCCTACACCAAATTTTTCAACAACGGTTTGAGGATCTGAAATGCTATCGGTCATGGTGTTTATTAGCGTCACATGCTCGTTAACTAGTTGAGCCATGTCTTTATCGCCGGTAGAAACCAATACATGGCGCTTTTGCTCAGTCGCTATTCGCGAAAACGTACCAATCACATCGTCGGCTTCAACACCTTCTATACTGATCAGTGGAAAGCCCATTGCTTTAATAATACTGTGCAGTGGCGCTATTTGCGTTCGTAAATCGTCAGGCATAGGCGGACGGTTAGCTTTATACTCGCTATACATGTCGTTTCTGAACGTTTTGCCTTTGGCATCAAACACCACCACCATGTGACTCGGATCATATTGTTTGATCAAACTTTTAAGCATGTTAACCACGCCATAAATAGCGCCTGTTGCTTCACCTTTTGAGTTGGTTAAATGCGGTGGAGAGTGATAAGCACGGAATAAATATGAAGAGCCATCAACTAAAATTAGCGGGTTTTCGGGGATCTGAGCCATGGTGAATTTGGATCCTAAATACAAAAGAGTAATATTATTACAAGCATGCCATAAGGTTGTGAATAAAACGACAGTGAATTACGCTTAGTAGCTATAATTATTGCAGAGCAACCTGTGGATAACTTTGTAGATAACAGCCACGAACTATTCCTCCAATACATAATTAAATGCTTAGAAAAATAAATAACTGCTTGTTTTGTTTAAAAAAGATAATACGAGGTTCTTTTTTTATTATTTTAAAACCAATGTGGAAAAAGGTTTTCTAACTGATACATCCGCTGTTAGTCACTTTAGTTATTTGTATCCATTTAAATAACCGGAGGAGTATTCTAGCATAATGGATCAAAGATCATAGCGATCCTTTATAATTTTTTTTATAAGCGCACTGGCAAAAATGGCATAAACCGCAATACAACTTGCACTGCGAATACTTTTTAAGCTAAAAAATTATTTTAGTGAGTGTTTTACCCCGTGTTAAACTTCACCCAAACGACTTATTTAAAATACTTAAGGAGCACAGAAGCATGAAAAAGATAGCTGTAATATTAGCCGGCTGTGGTGTGTACGATGGCAGTGAAATAAACGAAGCAGTATTAACATTACTACACATAGCTAAAAATGGTGCTGCATATCAATGTTTTGCTCCTGATATAAAACAACTTCACACGATTAATCACCTCACCGGCGAAGAAATGCCAAGCAACCGTAATGTACTCACTGAGGCAGCACGCATTGCCCGTGGTGATATAAAACCTTTAAGCGAATTAAAAGCATCTGAATTTGATGCGTTAATAGTCCCTGGGGGATTTGGCGCCGCTAAAAACTTATGTGACTTTGCCGTTAAAGGCGCTGATGCGCAGATAAACGAAATAGTTTTAGCAGCGTGTAAACAATTTGCCAGTGCACAAAAAGCGGCTGGCTACATGTGTATTGCGCCGGCTTTAATTCCGTTTATATATCCCAAGGCTACTTTAACCATAGGTAATGATGAACAGACCGTAAACGCTTTAACCCAGCTAGGCTCTACTCACGCAGCCTGTGCAGTTGATGATATTGTGATTGATGAAGACAATAAACTCGTTACCACCCCTGCTTATATGCTGGCGCAGTCTATTTTAGATGCCGATGCGGGGATCGAAAAATTGGTTAAAAACGTATTAGCATTAGCTTAAATAGTGATTTACTAAGCCACCGATTATAAAAGTTTATTAACTGAAACATGCAATTTTATTGCGTTAACGCAAAAATTAGACAGTTTTATTGATAAAAACACCAGTGGGCGTTTTATAAATTGTTACACAGAGGTATAATCGGTTTAATTTCCGTCATCTATAATCGTGATTGATCACGTTCAAATCGAAGTGAGCAAGGCAAAATGAAAAAACTATCAGCTGCAGCATTATTAGTGCTAGCAACCACCGCATACGCACAGCCATATGATAACTCTATGACTGAAGATGCGATTAAAAAGCGTTTAGCTCCAGTTGGCGCTGTTTATCTTGAAGGCGAAAAAGCTGCTGCTGCGGCAGCGCCTAGTGGCCCTCGTTCTGGTGAGCAAGTTTACCAAGGCGCCTGTTTTGCCTGTCACGGTACTGGCGCATTAGGTGCACCTAAATCAGCTGATGACTGGGCACCCCGTATCGCTAAAGGTAAAGATGTGTTGCTTGATCATGCTATCAATGGCTTTAATGCGATGCCGCCAAAAGGAACATGTATGGATTGTTCTGATGATGAGATTAGCGCAGCTATTAATTTCATGACATCTAAATAATTTAATTAACCCTCTGATAATTAGGGTGATTATTTAAAAAAGGTCTATTTTTATAATAGGCCTTTTTTTGTTGCTAAAATAATGTTTTAGTGGCAGTTTTAGGGCATTAGTTACTTGACGATCGCAACTAAAAGTGAAATTATACGTTTAATAAACATACAATAATAAAATAATATGATTCATGTCATCGGAAGATAAGGCCGCTAACCTTAGTAAATTAGCGCATCAGAATAAACGTCTCAGAACGCTATTAGAAAAGTATAAGCAATCTCACCACTTACAAAATGCCTTGATTCAATTATCAGAGCAAGCGAGCTCTGTTGCCGAATTAACCTTACTTTATCCCGCAATCCATGACATTTTACAAGCATACCTACCTAGTAAAAGCTTTTATGTAGTACTTGCTAATCAATATACTCATGCTCTTGAGCTTTCTTATTTTTGCGATGAAAAAGATGGTATATCAGTTGCCCTTAATCAGGATAATAGTTTTGAAGAAGGCGCTACAGGCTATGTTTACAGACTTGGCAGAACCACGTGCTTTACCAAGCAAGAAATGCAAAGCGCTGCTCAAAATGGCTTATTTAAAGCGCTTGGCTCACCTGCAGAACATTGGGTAGGCGTGCCTATCTACCAAGAGCAAAATATTATTGGTGTGCTTGCTGCGCAAAGTTACGACAAACAGCAAGACTACAGCAGCCAGCAAGTGCACTTACTCGAAGTAATGTCTTTATATTTAGCGACAGCAATAGAGCGGGTTAAAAAAAGAGAGTTGCTCGAATCCGAAGTAAAAATTCGTACCCGCGCACTGACACAAAGTAATGAGGCATTAAACCTAGAAATTGAACAACGAAAACGCGCACTACAACGCCAACAAATTCTGTTTAAAATATCGGAGTTGGCAACGCAAGCGCAAAACTTAGATGATGCCTATGTAAAAATTCATCAAATAATAAAAACCATTACATACGCAGAAAACTTATACATTGCACTTTATAACAAAGAAACAGGCTGGATCAGCTTCCCATATTGTGTAGATGAATTTAAAGACAACACCGAGCCTAGAAAGTTTGCAAAAGGTTATAGTGAGCTAGTTATTAGCAGCGAGCAAACCCAACTTATTCACCCAAGTAGAGCTAAAGAGCTGTTAGAAAGTGGTGACGTACAACGAAATAACCCAATACCAGAAGAACAAATGGCCACCAGCTGGCTAGGCGCACCACTTAAAACATCGCAAGGCGTTATCGGCCTGATTGCATGCCAAGCGTACAATAATAAACATATTTTTAGTAAAGATGACTGCGAACTTATTACATTTGTTTCGCATCAAATTGCCACAGTTCTGCAAACAAAGTTAGCCACGCAAGCACTTAAATCTAGCCACCAAGAGTTAGAGTATCGCGTTAATGAAAAAACAAAAGCGTTGCAGCAGGCCAACTTACATTTACAAATGCAAATTGATGAGCGTAAAAAAGTAGAACAACAGCTTTATCATGATGCACATCATGACTCATTAACAGGCCTCCCTAATCGCAGCCTGTTTTTAACCCAGCTAGAAAAAACATTGCAGCATTACCATCGCTTTCCTGAGCACCACTTTGCTGTTTTATTTATTGATTTAGATAAATTTAAAGATATAAACGATCAACTAGGGCACCATGCTGGCGATCAATTTTTAATAAGTGTGGCTGATTTATTTTCCCATTGTATTCGTGAACACGACTTGCTCGCCCGCCTTGGTGGTGATGAATTTGTCATTTTGCTTACCCACTTAACAGAGTTACAACAAGCAGAAGATGTGGCTGATCGCATTATTAATATAATGAAAAAGCCATTTTGCAGTAAAGGTACCTGCGTTCAAAGTGGTGCAAGTATTGGTATAACTTACTCAAATTCGAGTTATCAGCATACCGATGAAATTATTCGCGATGCCGATGCCGCTATGTATTACGCTAAAAATGCCGGCCGCGACCGCTATGAGTTGTTCCATCCACTATTAATGCAGACACTAACAAGTGCAGAATCTCCAGCACAGCACCATCTTGATTCACTTCCGATGAGCTTTAGAAGTGCTGATATTATAAACCTTGATGAGCAACAGCAATCAGAGTCACTGTTTGAAGCATTTGGTGAGCACCCTGTATTAGGTTATACCTGTTTTGAAGTGCTGAAAAAGTTTGCAACCGATAAAGAGCAGCACCTCCAAGTTGAGTTAGAGCTATTGCAACACGCTTACGCCCATGCCTTAGCGGCCAATGTGGCCATGGTATTGATGCCTTGCTCAGGGCTACTTTTAGAAGCGCTTGAATTCAATTTATTTACTGAGGTATTAAGTAAGCTGCAAGGGCAAAGCCAACTGTGTTTACTCTTTGACGACCAAGAAATACGTTACGCCTGTGCAACTCAACTAGAAAACCTTAAAAAACTCTCGCAGCTTGGCTACAGCATTGGCTTAAATAACTTTGCAAAAGACCGCTGTGAGCTAAATGCACTGACCGACATTACCTTCGATTATGTACTACTTAGCTCAACCTTTAGTAAACGCGTACTGCAACAAGAAAGCTTTAACTTGCAATTACAAGGTGTACTGGCAATCACTCAGCTAAAAGGCATAAAAGTCATTGCCAAAGGCCCTTCTATACTCAACTTTAGAGCCTTGCTTGATAAATACGGACTAAACTTATTTGTTGCTAAGCAGCAAGGCTTATCGCAGCCAATAGAGGCTAATAACAACGCTGCGCAGTCTATTAACTAGGTTTTTTCAGCATAGCCCTTAAGTTAGCGACCCGTGCTTGGCCTTTTTCCATGCGCTCAGCTTGCGAGCTGGGGGCTTTTTTGTTTTCAAACGCTAGGTCATCTTGCGGTAACTCTTGCACAAAGCGACTTAGCTCTGTTTGTGAAGTTTCGCCAAACTGACGACGTATTTTTGCATACGTTAGTGTCAGCTCTTGCTGGGCCCGGGTGATCCCTACGTATGCTAAACGGCGCTCTTCATCTACGTTTTCTTCGTCAATACTTACTTGGTGTGGCAATAACCCCTCTTCCATACCAACCATAAATACGTACGGGTATTCTAAGCCTTTAGATGCATGCAAAGTAAGTAACTGTACCGCATCGGATTCATCTTCTTCCTCGTTACGCTCTAGCATATCGCGAAGTGTTAGTTTGCTGACTACTTCTGGTAAGGTCATTGGTTCGTTATCGGCATCGCCGGTGAGCATATCGGTGATCCAACGATACAACTCAGAGACGTTTTTCATGCGCATTTCTGCCGCTTTGGCACTTGGCGATGACTCATATAAATACGCTTCGTAATTAATATTACGCACTAAGTCTTTTACCGCTTCGAGTGTATCGCTACGCACTGCATTATCTGAAAGCTCAACAACCCAACGTGCAAACCCCGAAAGCGCATTTAAACCACGGCCTTTGAGTCGGTAGCCTAAGTCGTTATCAAAACAAGTGGCAAATAAGCTTTGGTGTTTTTCGTTTGCAAGCGTGCCTAGCTTTTCAAGTGTAACGGTGCCTATTTCACGGCGCGGTGTATTAACTATGCGTAAAAATGCGTTATCGTCGTCTTGGTTAACCAATAAGCGTAAATACGCCATAATATCTTTAATTTCTGAGCGCGAAAAAAACGACATTCCGCCACTAATTTTATAAGGAATGCGGTTACTCATTAATGATTTTTCAAAACCGCGTGCCTGGTGATTACCGCGATACAAAATAGCGTAATCTTTATAGCTGGTACGTTTCATAAATTTATGAGAAATTATTTCAGCAACAACTCGCTCGCACTCATGCTCTTCATCCCTACAGCCAATCACTTTAATTGGCTCACCGTAACCAAGTTCACTAAATAGCTTTTTTTCGATATCGTGCGGGTTATTAGCAATTAAAATATTTGCAGCTTTAAGAATGCGCTGGGCACTGCGGTAGTTTTGCTCAAGCTTTATGAGCCTAAGTCCGGGGTAATCTTTACCTAACAGCACTAAGTTTTGGGGACGGGCTCCGCGCCATGAGTAAATAGATTGGTCGTCATCCCCTACCACAGTAAAACGCGCTCGCTCGCCTACTAATAACTTAACAAGCTGGTACTGGCTGGTATTGGTATCTTGGTATTCGTCCACCAGCAAATACCTAAATCGTTGCTGCCAACGCTCTCGTGAGGTGGCATTATTACTAAGTAATAAAGTGGGGATCATGATTAAATCGTCAAAATCCAGTGCGTTATATGCTCGCAGCTGATTTTGATAACGGGCGTAAAGCTGCGCAAATAACGCTTTTTGCGCATCACGTGCTTCGCGTATGGCTTGCTCAGGCAAAATTAATTCATTTTTCCAGCTGCCTATTTGCATCTTAAGTAGGTTTAGTAGGTCTTTATCTTTTTTAAGCTCGTCTTCGGTTAGCTCACCTAACAGCTGGTTAGTATCTTGGTCATCAAACAGTGAAAAACCTTCTTTAAAGCCAAGTGTTTTGAGCTCTTTTTTTATTATTTCCAAGCCTAATGTATGAAAGGTTGATACCCACAACCCTTTTGCCTCTTGCTTATTAAGTGTTTGTAATACACGCTCGCGCATCTCTTTGGCCGCTTTATTCGTAAACGTTACCGCAGCAATATTACGTGCTTTGTACTCGCACTTTTGCACCAAATAAGCAATTTTGTTAGTGATTACGCGCGTTTTACCTGAGCCTGCACCCGCGAGTACTAAACACGGACCACTAATATATTTTACTGCTTCATCTTGTTTTGGATTGAGTTTCATAACGACCATGGAGTTTTAAAAGGCAGCTAATTTTACCGTAACCACAGATACAGGCATAGCCATTAGATTAATTAATTCCATTATGGTGATCATGTATTAAATGCCTTAGGTATAAGGTAATATTAGTCATTATCATTTTAGGGCAACAGCAAGGGACGATTATGATCAATCCAGCAAAACTTGAAGAAATTGCTAAGCAAATCACCAATAACATGCCGCAAGGTGTAAAAAACCTAGCAGATACACTCGAAGGTAAAACCAAACAAGTTTTACAAAGTAAGCTGGCTGAAATGGACTTTGTTAGCCGCGAAGAATTTGATGTGCAAAGCCAAGTACTTATTCGTACTCGTGAAAAACTCACAGAGCTTGAAGCAAAAGTTGTGTTACTAGAACAACAACTAAATGCTAAAAATAACGCCGAGTAGCACGTATTTACGTATGTATACTCAGCCAAAAAAAAGCAGCCAAGGCTGCTTTTTGGCTTTTAACTTAAACATTTATCCACTATGTACTAAACAATGCATCTAATACATAGTATTGCAGTGGTTGTTGCTGCGCCAAACTCACAGCACATATTTTTTGCGCCACTTGCTTGCCCGTAATAGGTTTATAACGGTTTAAAAAAGGAAGTTGAGTAATAACAGGTAACACAAATGCGCCTATTTGCTCAGCTATTCGTGTATCGCTTCGCTCACCGACTAGGGCCTGTTTACCTTTCGAGGTTAAATTTGCAGCAGTCTGTTTGGTATTTAGGCAAGGCAGAGCCTATGTAGTGTGGTTGCTCCCCATAAATAGGCGATAACGACGTATAAATGCCAAACAGGTGCTGCCCTTCGGGTTCTGCCTAGGGGCCATTTACTCTTTGTTACTCGGTTTTTACTTAGCCCACTAGGTTACAAACCTCGCGCCGCGATTAAATGGCCCCTAGATTGAACAAGTTATAACCCTGAAAGGTCAACAGGCCCTAATAAAGACGGCTGGAATATACTTACTTTTGCAAAGCCCAGCGTTTTTATATGCTGCTCAAGCTCGCCTTTCATTTTTAAGTAAGGGCTGATGCTGTGTGCATTAGCGCCACTTGATGACACCAAGCAATAATGGCTCACTGCATTGTTTGCTGCCATTTGCGCCGCAATAAACTGATAATCAAAATCAACTTTACGCTGCGCCGCGATTGAGCCAGCCTGCTTTTTGGTAGTGCCTAAACACGAAAAAAGCACATCCCCTTTAAATAACGCGCAGTAGTTAGTTAAATAATCAAAATCAATAATCTGGTTAGTGAGCTTAGTATGTTTAATGTCTAGCTTACGGCGAGTAATAGCAACCACTTTACAAAACTCAGGGCTTTGCAGTAAAAGCGCTAATAGCTCACTCCCCACAACCCCTGTTGCCCCTATGATTATCGCCGTTTTAGTCATTGCTTAAACTACTCGCAACCGGCTTTAGCGAGTACATGTGCAACGGCTTTTTTATACACCTCGGCTTCTTCATCGGCGCAGGTTACAACCGATGATAAGTCGTGTAAGTGGCCGTTCTCTAATCCATATACCCAGCCATGAATCGTGAGCTCTTGCCCTTTATCCCATGCATCTTGCACTATGTTTGTTCTACACACGTTGCGTACTTGTTCAATAACGTTTAGCTCAATTAAGCGACTTAAACGCTGTTGCTCACCCATTGCATTAAGCTGCGCTAAGTGTTTTTCTTTTACATCGCCAACATGGCGTAACCAATTATCAATAAAACCAAATTTGGCGTTATTTAATACCGCTTGTACACCACCACAGCCGTAGTGTCCCACCACCATAATATGTTTTACTTTAAGCACCTCTACCGCGTACTGCATTACCGATAAACAGTTATGGTCAGTATGTACCACTACATTAGCCACATTGCGGTGTACAAATAGTTCACCTGGTAATAAATCAACAATTTGGTTTGCAGGAACACGCGAGTCGGAGCAGCCAATCCACAAATACTCTGGGTTTTGTTGCATTGATAATATTTTAAAAAACTCAGGATTGGCTTCGGTTGTACGTGCAGCCCAACGTTTGTTGTTTTCGAATAAATTTTTTAGCTTTCTCATTGCATCTCTTATTTAGATTGGGATAGGAATTACACCCCAAAAAAGACAAATAATGAGCGCCTTTTTAGTTGGTGTTTGCAAGAATTAAAATATTGCGAGGAGTTAACTGTTTCTCGCAAAAGGTGCTAACTGAAACATGATAACCTTGCTGTTGCAAATATAAAGCACGATCGAGCACAAGCCAAACTTCTATTGCTCTTCTAAACACATGTCGAACCAGTTCGATTCGCTCTGTCACTTTTTTGCGGGTTTTACCAACAGCTAAAAACTTATCGTAATCAGTATCTTGAGGGATAATTAGAGACTTTTTATCACCCGCCCAAGCGCAAAACTGTGCAAACGAGCCAGAAAATACCGCCTTATTAACCGATGGCACGCTTACGTAAAACTGCTCATTAGTAATTGACTTTCGAAGTGCGTCAAACCCTAAGCGCCATTCCACCTCAGTTTTTCGTATTTTAGCCACACGTGAAGGGGCTGTAACTGTCTCTTGCAGCGCCAACTTTAAATCGCGGTGCGTTAAATTCAGCTTACTGGTAAGGGCAAGCTCACTCATTGCATGGTACTTATTATCAGTAAATAAGTGATAACAGCACGGCGAAAAACTAATACGTTTTACCCTAGCGGCACTGGCGTGTTGCATAAATGTTTGGTGCAGGGCGCCACATGCATGCAGTGCCACCGCATGTGTGTCGGTATTAAAAAAGTGGCTTATATCATCTTCAAGTACATTTGCTTGGCTAAATTGCATCGCTAAACCTTGCTTACGTGCACTGTGCTCTCCTTGCTCACATAGGTGTGCTTGTAGCTCAACACTTCGCACACTTTGCGCCCCGTTATAAGCAAGCATACGCCCTAAGTGGCCTTTGCCCGCGCACCACTCTAAAACAGGTTGCGTTGTAAAAGGCAATGCTGAAACAAAGTCTTGCAGTTGCTCAAACTTACGCCCTTTAATACCGTTACTTATCCAAAACGGGTATTCACTACGTTGCTGCTGGCTTTTTGGTAAATTGCACAGCTCAGGTAGCTGCTCTACCCCGGCAATAAATGGGCTAAAAAATTGATAAAGCTGTTGTTGATCGTTATCAAGCCTTGCGACATCTTCATCTGATAAGTTATTTAACGCCGCTTGTAGCTCAGGCCAGGGTAATTCATCAAAATCAAATGCTGTACATTGCCAATATTCGCGGGTATTCATTAGCACTGCATCGAGTGCTGCAAACTGCTCAGCTAGGTTCATAACAACTTAAAATAGTAAAAAGACGTTTAATTATACCAGTTGCGCAGAGCAGCATTAAGCGGTTATTTTTTTCCAAGTATTAAACGCAAATAAAGGGGGATCGAAATAATACTCACAATAAAGGCGGCTATTAGCATCCACGACAGTTGTAATCGCTCTGGCTCTTGGTATTTATAAACAAACCCAGCTTTGTGCTCGTCAAATTGCATTTGCTTAATGCCATAATAATCTGCAATTAAGCGCCACTTGGCCATCGACATATTCCCTAAATGGGTCGTAGGCGGCATTATGTAGTCTTTCAATACTTCGGCCTCGTAGGCTAGCTGATGAAAACTTTTGTTTGGCGCATACACTTGCTGAGTAATAGCTATGGCTTCATCCATATTCATTAAGGCATAACGCCAACCTTTTAAGCTCGCCTGGTAAAACTTTT
Source organism: Pseudoalteromonas sp. S3785 (assembly GCF_005887365.1). Classification (NCBI taxonomy): domain Bacteria; kingdom Pseudomonadati; phylum Pseudomonadota; class Gammaproteobacteria; order Alteromonadales; family Pseudoalteromonadaceae; genus Pseudoalteromonas; species Pseudoalteromonas sp. S3785. The sequence goes on from NZ_PNCT01000055.1 coordinate 56,632, forward strand.
CGACCGTTTGCGGGTGCTTTTTAAGCATTGATTCGCTGGTAAATAACACATCACCGTATACATCCATACCATAACGCTGTGGGCATATAAGGCGGTGCGATACCCCTTGCTGAGTCATAAAGTAAGGCTGAGTGGTGACATACACTTGCATTGCATCAAGTTTGTTTTCTTGCCACGCTTGCAGTGCAGGCTCATCGCCTTCGTATACCTCTAAAGTAGCAATATCAATACCGCTGCGTTTAAGCATAACTAGCAGCTCGGTACTGTCTTTTTTACTCACTTCGGTAATACGTTTAGCGGTAAAATCGCGAGGGTGAAAAATATCAGAGCTGTCTTTTACCATCCAACAGTACGGAGAAAACTGTAAAATAGCCGCCATTGCTACAAACGGTTGGCCGTTTACTCTTTGTTGTAAAATACCCGAATGCGCTACGCCAAACTGGGCTTCTCCACTTGCTACAGGTGTGAAAGTGTCAGGCATTTTAGGATTGGCTTCGCGTATGGTTACATCAAGTCCGGCGTCTTTGTAGTAGCCTTTTTGCTGAGCCATATAATAGCCGGCGAACTGAAACTGGTGGGTCCATTTTAGTTGTAAAGTGACTGATTCTTGAGCCATTAGCTGGCTGCAAAAAAGCAAGCTTGCAAGTATTAATCCTTTAATAAGCAACTGAGTGTTCCAAATAGTAGTCATTAGGTGTAACTATATTTAAAACACACAATAAAGCAAGCATGCAAAGGCGCATACTTGCTTATGAAGCCTTAAGCTGAGGCTACGTTACCAACGTTTGAGCTTTGTGGCTGAGAGGTTAAAAACTGCGTAAAACACGGGTTATGTGTTTCGTCTTGCACACTGTAACCTAAGCGGTTTAAGTGCTCGTTAAACATCTCAAATTGGCTAGGCTCAATCGCAAAGCCCGCCAGTACATTTCCGATAGACCCCCCATGATTACGGTAATGGAACAAAGTAATATTCCAATTGCTACCTAGGGTATCTAAAAAGCGTGCTAGAGCGCCTGGGTATTCTGGAAATTCAAACCGTAATAACCTTTCGTGCAACTGCTCAGGTGCTTTGCCCCCTACCATATAACGTACATGTAATTTTGCGAGCTCATTATCTGATAAATCGCAAAATGGGTAGTCGTTGTTAGTTAGGTCTTGTTTTAGCTCGCTGAGTTCTTGCTCACCTTGGCGCAAGGCTATACCCACAAATATTTGCGCTTCACCAGGGCCTGCATAACGGTAGTTAAACTCAGTAATAGCACGGCCCCCTAAAGAGGTGCAAAACTGCTTAAAGCTGCCTTTTTCTTCTTTAATGGTCACAGCGAGTAGCGCTTCGTTTTTTTCACCAAGCGCGGTGCGCTCTGCAACATAACGTAAGCGGTCAAAGTTTAAGTTAGCTCCCGAAAGCACCGCTGCTAAATGCAGCCCTTTTAATCCAGATTGTTGGCTCCATTTTTTAAGCCCTGCGGTGGCAAGCGCACCTGATGGCTCCGAAATTGCGCGAGTAGAGACAAAAATATCTTGCATGGCGGCACAAATTTCATCGCCACTGACAGTTACAACTTCATCGCAAAATTTTTGCGCTAGGCGAAATGTTTCACTGCCAATAATTTTAACCGCTACGCCATCGGCAAAACTGCCAACACGGTCAAGCTCTACTGGCTCGCCCGCTTTAAGCGCAGCTTGTAAACACGCGCTTTCGTCGGCTTCTACGCCAATCACTTTTATATCGGGACGTAATGATTTGATATAAACCGCCATGCCAGCAAGTAAACCACCACCGCCAACAGGGATAAATACCGCATCAAGCTCATTGAGTTGCTGCATAAGCTCGCGAGCCACTGTGCCTTGCCCCACAATTACGTCAGGGTCATCAAAAGGCGGTACAAATACACCATTACGTTGCTCTGTTAATTCAAGAGCGTGTGCTTTTGCTGCATCAAAATGATGGCCATGTAAAACCACTTCACCGCCCAGTGCACGTACCGCACTAACTTTTATTTCAGGCGTGGTAACTGGCATAACAATAGTGGCTTTATGGCCAAGGTGTGAAGCACTAAGCGCCACACCTTGTGCATGGTTACCCGCAGATGCCGTAATAACAACAGACCCTTTTGGTAACTTGTTTAATTTATTATAAGCACCGCGTAACTTAAACGAATAGACGGGCTGTTGATCTTCACGCTTTAACCAAACATGGTTGCCTAATTTATCACTGAGGTGGCGCATTTCGCTGACCTCAGTCACTTTAGCTAGCGGTTCCATATTGGCCTGAATAATAGCGCGAAAATAATCGAGCTCTTGAGAAACCATAATTAGCTAAGCTCCTCCAGTTTGGCTAAATCACGTACTGCGCCTTTATCGGCACTGGTTGCAAGTAATGCATACGCTTTTAATGCCGACGATACATAGCGGTCACGATCAAGCGGCTTATACGCTTGCTTACCACGCGCTAATTGCTTTTGTTTACGTGCTTCTAGCTCTTCATCACTTAATGCAAGGGTGATTTCACGTGTTGCGATATCAATGATAATTTTGTCGCCATTTTCAACATATGCAATAGCGCCGCCACTTGCCGCCTCTGGCGATACGTGACCGATTGATAAACCAGAGGTGCCGCCCGAGAAACGGCCATCGGTGATCAAGGCACATTTTTCAGCAAGGCCTTTTGATTTTAAGTAGCTAGTTGGGTAAAGCATTTCTTGCATGCCAGGGCCCCCTTTAGGACCTTCGTAACGAATAACCACGACATCACCGGCTTTAACTTCATCGTTTAAAATGCCTTCTACTGACTCATCTTGTGACTCATAAACCACAGCGGTGCCTTCAAAATGAAGCATTTCGTCAACAACACCTGCGCTTTTAACAATACAACCATCAACTGCTAAATTTCCTGAAAGTACAGCTAAGCCGCCATCTTGCCTAAAGGCGTGTTCAACACTGCGAATACAACCGTTTTCACGGTCGTTATCGCCTTCATCCCAACGACACTCTTGGCTCATCGCTTTGGTCGTGCGAATACCAGCAGGACCTGCACGATAAAACTTTTGTGCAGCTTCGTTGTTTGGATCCGTAGCATCCCACTTTTTAACAAGCTCACCCATTGTCATACCTGCAACATGGTTTACTGATAAATCAACTAAACCGGCTTTGCCAAGCTCACGTACTATTGCCATCATGCCACCAGCGCGGTGTACATCTTCAATATGGTATTGCGCTGTAGCAGGCGCCACTTTACATAAAAAGGGCGTTTTACGAGATAGCTCGTCAATGTGCGACATATCAAAATCCACACCGGCTTCTTGTGCCGCTGCTAATAAATGCAATACGGTATTAGATGAACCACCCATGGCAATATCAACCACCATAGAGTTCATAAAGGCTGTTTTGTTTGCAATTGCGCGTGGTAGTACGTCGTGATTGTCTTTTTGATAGTACTCGCGGCATAAATCAACAATGCGGGCGCCCGCTTCTACATAAAGCTGCTTACGATCTTTGTGGGTTGCAAGCGTTGTACCGTTACCCGGTAGCGCAAGACCAATAGCTTCTAATAAACAGTTCATTGAGTTGGCAGTAAACATACCTGAACACGAGCCACAAGTAGGACATGCAGAGCGCTCTACTTGCTCTGAATCGGCATCACTGACTGTTTCATCAGCGCCTTTAACCATGGCATCAACTAAGTCGAGTTTAATATCGATGTTAGCAAGCTTTGTTTTACCTGCTTCCATTGGGCCGCCCGATACAAAAATAACCGGTATATTTAAGCGTAGCGCTGCAAGCATCATCCCTGGGGTGATTTTGTCACAGTTAGAAATACAGATCATTGCATCGGCGCAGTGGCCGTTAACCATGTACTCAACCGAGTCGGCAATTAAGTCGCGTGAAGGCAGAGAATAAAGCATGCCACCATGGCCCATTGCGATACCATCATCAATGGCGATGGTGTTAAATTCTTTTGGTACACCGCCCGCTTGGGTGATGGTTTCAGCCATTAGCTCACTAAGCTGATTAAGGTGTACGTGCCCGGGCACAAATTGCGTAAACGAGTTAACTACAGCAATAATTGGTTTACCAAAGTCTGTGTCGGTCATGCCTGTTGCGCGCCATAATGCACGTGCGCCTGCGCGTTTACGTCCTTCAGTTGTTGTTGCACTTCTTAATTTAGCCATAGTTACCTCTGTTTTGCCGCTGCGTAAGCGGGCATTCCTCATTCTAAAAATTGTTGAGTTACTGAAGGTTATACTCAGTAACGCGTAAATGTGTTTCGTTGGCAGTTACACTGCTTGTTGCTGTAAATTTTCTAAGCTGATTTCTTTCACGTCTACCAACTTGTTTAGCTGGCTGGTTAATAGATGAATCGGCTTATCGCTATCGACCGTCATTGCTATCGTATAATGAGCTTCATCTGTATTAAGCTGAAAATGCGTAAGGTCAAAACCACGGTGACGCACAACACGTAAAAAGCGCTCCACCGCAATACTTTGATTTTTAAGTGCAATCGTTAAGCTGTGTTTCATTGTGCTTTCTCCGTAATCATTTCGTCATTTGCAGCCCCAGGTGGTACAAGCGGCCATACGTTTTCTTTATCGTCTATACAGGCATGTAAAATATACGGGCCCTTGCTATTAACTAATGCTGTTATTGCATCGTCAACTTCGTTGGCTTTGGTGATCGTTTGCCCAGGAATACCAAATACTGCGGCTAATTGAACAAAATCAGGGTTATCTGACAGGTTTGTTTCCGAGTAACGACCTTCAAAAAACAGCTCCTGCCATTGACGAACCATGCCTAAGCGTTGGTTATCTAATATCAGTATTTTTACCGGTAAATTATTACGGCGAATAGTGGCAAGCTCTTGAATATTCATCATGATTGAGCCATCACCCGACACCGTTATTACAAAATCGTCTGGGCGTGCTACTTGCGCGCCAATAGCAGCTGGTAAGCCAAAGCCCATAGTACCTGCGCCACCACTACTTAAATGATTGCTTGGGTGGTTAAATTTCATGTGTTGCGCTACCCACATTTGATGCTGGCCCACATCGCAGCACACTACGCCAGTTTTTGGCATATGCTGGCTTAATTGGTTCAATAAATACGGGGCAAATACTTTTTCGCCCGGGTAGTCGTAACGCCATGCATGTTTTTCGCTCATGAGTTTATTTGTATCGCACCATGCTTTAGGTGTTACAACACACTCAAGTGCGGGTAATGAGGTTTTTAAATCAGCAATTAAAGACGCTTTAGCGGGTTTGCGTTTACCTACTTCGGCCGCATCAATATCTAAGTGGATTACTTTTGCTTTGGCAGCAAATTTAGCTAAGTTACCGGTTACGCGGTCATCAAAGCGCGCGCCTATACATACAAGCACATCACACTCTTGTACTGCTACATTAGCTGCTTGTGTGCCGTGCATGCCCAGCATTCCTAAGTAATGTTCGTAATCAGGTAATACACTGCCTAGCGCTTTTAATGTTGATACCGCTGGCATTTGTGTTTTATTTAAAAACTGCATTAACTCATTTTGCGCATCAGCGGCTTGCACGCCACCACCTACATACGCGACAGGCTGCTTTGCCTCACTTAATAGCTGATTTGCAATGGCCACTTGGTTTAGATCAAGCTGGGGTAAATATTCATCAGCGGCTAACCACGGTTTAAAAGGCACTTGCGCCATTTGAATATCTTTTGGAATATCTACAAGCACTGGGCCTGGTCGACCACTTTGCGCTAAGTGCATCGCTTCTTGCAGTACTTCGGCTAAGTCTTCTGGACGCTCTACCATATAGCTGTGTTTTGTACACGATAGTGACATACCTAGTACATCGACTTCTTGAAATGCATCTGAGCCAATAGCGGCAGTGGGTACTTGGCCGGTAATTGCTAACAATGGTACTGAGTCCATCATCGCATCGGCAAGTGCGGTTATTAAGTTAGTAGCACCTGGGCCTGAAGTAGCAAAACAAACACCTAATTTGCCTGTGCTGCGGGCATAACCCACTGCGGCAAAGCCAGCACCTTGCTCGTGACGAGTAAGGTAATGCTTTACAGGCGCGCCATACAGCGCATCATAAATAGGCATAATAGCTCCGCCAGGGTAGCCAAATACCTCATTTACGCCGTGCTTGGCTAATAAATCGATTGTTAGTTCTGCGCCTGTCATTAATTAATCCTCATTCCTCAGTGACAACCCAATTACCTGCTTACTTAAAACTTATAGCTAAAATCTTTAAAACTTTGTGCTTAAAACTAAAAAGCCCTCCGAACGGTTAGGTGCGGAGGGCTTTTTAATGCTTAAGTTTATAGCACTACGAAGCCCTCGCGGGAATAATCACCACGATAATAATCAGGACTAGGTTAAGTGCATTTGTAAGCATGTAATTAATACCAAAATGTGTTCATTTGTTACGAAGTAATACTCTTCGCTCTGTATTTGTATTTGTACCGCGCTGAGGCGAGTAAGTCAACACCAAACTTAATTCAACAAAAGTGTGAAAATTGACTTTAAAAGGATTTTAAATTCAGAATAAAAGGAACAATTGAAAAATTTATACCTTAATTTGCATCAAGTAAATTCACTAACCACATAATAGCCATATAGGGCTTGATTAATTTTTGATACATTGCAGTACAAATAGCAGCACAGCACGGTAAATAACTTAAGACTTCACTAATCGGGCAGGGTTAACCCACTAGCGCTATTGCATTCTGCTTAATCGCATTCAGTCCGCTTAAATATGGCTCTTAGTGCAACTAAACTCAAAAGCGCATTTAAAAGTGTTTAATATAACCAAATAGGTTTATTAAAGCGCTTTAATTTAAGCTAGTATTTATGCAATTCAATTAAATTTAAGGACAAACCATGCAAGCCCTCACTCGAATTAGTCAGTTTTTTATACTGGCACTTTTTATAGCAACTAGTTTTAATAGTGTCGCAGCGCCGGCACTGTTCAAAGTAGAAAAAAACGGTACTAGCTCTTACTTGTTTGGCACGGTTCATGTGGGTGACGCTAGCATGAAAGGTTTACCAGAAAAAATAACGAAGGCCATAGATCAAAGCGAGCAAGTTATTGTTGAAGTAGATATTAGTAAACTCACACCACTGCAAATGCAGCAGCGTTCAATGCCCTTTATGATGCTTAAAGATGGCAAAACATTACAAACAGAACTATCAAAACAAAACTACAATAAGCTTAAAGATTACTTTGCTAAAAAGTCGATTGATATTGCCATGTTTAACGGCCTCAAACCTTGGGCTGTAATGGTAACCATGATGCAAATTGAATTTCAAAATGCAGGGTTTTCCGACCAAACAGGTATAGACAAGCAAGTACTTGCTTACGCTAAAAAGCAAAATATCACGATTGGAGAGTTAGAAACGCTAGAGCAGCAACTGCAAATGTTTGATGGTATGGCGCTATTAAGCAACGAAATGATTGAAGAAACCTTTGAGCAGCTTGCCGATATTAACACCTACTTTATCAAGCTCGTAAACGCGTGGAAAAATGGTGATATGGAAACCCTTACCGAGTACTACAACATGAGTTTTGACGATAGTAATTATGGTGAAATAAGCGAGCAAGTAATGCTAGTAAACCGTAATGATAAATGGGTGGAGCAATTAGTGCCTCGCTTGGCTAACGAAAAACTCTTTATTGCGGTAGGTGCACTTCACTTGCCAGAGCAACACGGTTTAATTAAACAGTTAACTGATGCAGGCTTTACTATTACTCGCCTATAAAGTGATGCTAAAGGTTGGGCATATTCAGCCCAGCCTTTAATTAAAATCTTCCATTTTTAAATAATGCTCAATCCCTTTAATTTTGTCTGCCGCATGGTGATTCACGTAAATCACAGTACTTGTTTTGGCGGCACACACTTTCTCGATTAATACTAACACCCGCTGCCTATTTGCTTCATCAAGCCCTAGGCAAGGCTCATCTAAAATAAGTAACGTGGGGTGTTTTATCATGGCGCGCACAATTAATAGCATGCGCTGATCGCCATACGAAAGTTGCGTAAATGGGCTATTTTGTTTATCGCTTAACCCAATCAGCGCTAACCATTGCTTAGCTGTATTTACCTGTGACTCTGTTGGCTTTTGATATAAGCCAATGCTGTCAAAAAATCCAGAAATAACCGTATTAAGCGCTGAAATACTTACTCGATAATCCATATGCAGCGCATTTGATATAAAGCCAATATGCTGTTTTATATCCCAAATACTTTCACCCGTACCACGTTTAAATCCAAACACTTCAATATCGTTGCTATAGCATTGAGGGTTATCGCCGGTTATTAAATTTAATAAGCAGGTTTTACCTGAGCCATTTTTACCACTTAATTGCCAGTGTTGATGTTTATTAATTTGCCAAGTGAGGTTTTTAAATACATCAACCCCAGCGTAGCTCACCTTAGCATTAGTAAGCTTAACCAATGTATCGGCGGTATACTCTGCTCGGGCTTGGGGGTCATCCGGTTGAGGTATTTCTAAAGTGGTATGAGTTAAATGCAGTAGCTTGAGCAAATCAGCACGCTGCTCTGCAGTTGGCTTATTGAGTACTTGCTGCAACTGCCCCTGATTTACATAACCGTAGTGAGTAATAAAGGGCGGAATTTCATCAAGCCTATTTAACACAAACACAAAGTTAATTGTTGAGCTAAGTGTTTCTAATAAAGTGTTTAGCACCTCACACGAATGTTTATCTAAGCCGTCATATGGCTCATCTAGCACCACTAAATCAGCATCACTACTCAACGCATTTATAAGAAGGAGTTTACGGGTTTCGCCAGTAGAGAGATCCCTAAAATTCCTCTTTAAAAGGGCGCTGTAATTAAAAGCATCTATTAGCTTTATGCGTAGCTCACGGTTGTAACTAGCATTTTGAGGAAAAATAAAATCTTTTACTAAGCTGTGGTGTTCATGTTCAATTTCATGCTTGATTAACTGTTTTTGCACATCAGATGACACAAGCTGCGTGTTATTAAATGTACTTTTAAAAGTACCACTTTGCTGCTTAGCCTCTCCCGTTAATGCGGCGCTCAATGCCGATTTACCTGCGCCATTAGCCCCTAATAATAGCCAGTGCTCGCCAGCATTCACTTGCCAACTTAAGTCATTAATTGTGTAGCGGCTTTTACCTTGCCCCTGTAAATAACCATTAAATTGTTCAAATACAATACTTTGCACAATACTGCCTTCACCATAAGCTAAATAAACAACTTAACGTATAGTAAATTACTTTAGCAAGCGTATTTAATTGCGTATTAATTTATTTCATTAGCTATGCAAACATTTACCAATGCATCAGCCACTGCCTGCTTACTTATGGGTTTATGAATATGCTCACTCGCGCCATATTCATAAATTAAGTCCATGTCTTCGGCTGAGGTATTTGCGGTAACCACTATGATGGGCATGGTTTTATTTAGCTCTTTGCGTATTTTTTTAGTTGCTTCAAAGCCATCCATTATCGGCATGTTTAAGTCCATAAAAACCACATCATAGTCAGTTTTAGATACCTTTTCACAGGCTTCTAGGCCATTTACAACGCATTCATAGTCCACGCCTAACGTTTTTAAAATACGTGTGAGTAACAAGGTATTTAATTCGTTGTCCTCAACTACAAGGCAAAAAAGCTTTTTTTCGACCCCTTTTTCTGTTTGTTTATTGGTAATTTCAATTGGTAAATTGAGCGTAACGTGTGCACCGTGCATTGCATTGTTTTTAAATGCGAGCGTGCCATGAAGGGCTTTAACAACATACTGCGCCCGTGTTAATCCCGTTCTTAATCCTTGAAAGTGGTTAGTTTGCTTAAATGAATCAAACTCCAGTTCGGTTATTTCATTAGCAAAACCACACCCACTATCGCTGACTGTTAAATGTAACTGCGAGCTTTGCATGTGTGCTGTAACTTCAACTTTCCCCTTCTGCGTAAACTTAATAGCGTTGCTAATTAGCTCGGTTAATACATGCTGTAAGCGCTGATGATCTAACTTGCAAAAACAATTAAGGGAATCATCAAAATGAGTAATTAACTTAAGCCCTTTTTGCTGCGCTGCGTATTCATACGCTAACACCACTTTGTTTATTGACTCTAGAAGGTTTTCGTTTTTAAGAATTGGTGCCCACTTACCCGTGCTGAGTGCTTGTAAATCTTGTAGCTCATCTAACATAGATAAAAGTCTGAGAGCGCAGTAGCTTGCTTGCGTTTTAATATTTTGCTGCTCGGCATTGATGGTGAGCTCATCTATCGATGTAATTAAGCCTTGCAACGGGGTTCTAAACTCGTGGCTTGCTCTAGCAATAAAGTGCTCTTTGTTTTGGCTCATTTGCGCTACAAAGTCTTTTTGTTTTTGAAGAGCGACCAAAGTGCGCTCTACCTCTTTTTCCATCGGCATAAACACAAACCTTAGCTCAATAAGCAGTAACACCATGGCCAGTAGCCAACATAACAGCTCTAAATTAGACACGCGGTTAACTTTTTTTAATGCATGCCGTTCAAATAAGGTCACTGCACGGTCAAGTTTGGCAAGTAGGTTTTCTACATGTGCTACGCTGAGCACCTGTGTGTCTATTTCTCCTTTTTGGTATAGCAACCAACTAGCCTGGGTAATAAACGTATTCACTTCGTTATCGAGATTAGCTGGTTCAGAGAAATATAACTTTACTAATTCTGGCGTTAGGTAGCGATAACTGTCGCCTTGCTTTGTAAGCAATACCGCATGAGCTGTTTTGAATTGGGAGAGAGATTGCTCGAGTGAAGAGGTGTGGGTAGCCACATCGATTCGAGACGAAAGCAGTGCATTACTATGCCAAGCAATTTTTTGCGAGAGCATACGCTGCTTACCCGCCATATTAATTATTTTAGCGTCGTACTTTTGTACAGAAAAACCATACTGCAGCAATAAGGCTGAGCCACTTATTAATAATGCTATAGCGATTAACGCCCATCGGTAGCGCTGTCTCAGATTGGCAATTATTTTAAACATACAAGGCCGCTTTTTATTTTAAGTGTAGCCTATATATACAAAACTCAACATCAGCTTTAGTAATTATATAAATAAAAAGCCCAGTAAATTACTGGGCTAAATGTATTACATTAGGCGCAATGCTCTCATTAGAGAGCGCTACGATTATCGATTTTCTAAGCGGTTATAATCGAACATACCAAACTCTACACCGCGATAATCTTTAGCTACCTTATGCAGTATGTCGCTGTATTTCCAAAATTCGGGGTGTGAACGGCGAATACCAAATTTTACTTTTAAAGCGGCATAATCAGCTTCAATTTGCATCATAGGTAATAGCTGTGCAAATTCACCCACTTCATTTTGATCATTTAAATACCAAATAGCCGCAGGGTAATCGCCAATAAAGCCTGGCACTAGGGTGGCGGTATCTTCATCATAAGCGCGCTGACCATCTTCATTTAATAAGCTGGAAATATTGTAATGCGCGTTGTGGTGAATAAGCGTGTAAGCTTTATGTGAAGCATCGTCTTGCTTAACCAAAATATACGATAACTGCGGTAATAAATTTATCGCTTTAGCGGGCATATTGTTTAGTGCATTTAATGGCGTGGGTACTTTTGTGTAGTCGTAGTGCTCACTCAGTACTGGCGCTAAAGTTTGCTTAACTAAGCCATACAGCTCATGCTGTGGATCATCCGTTTTATATTCAATACCGCTAGGTTGGCTAAACTCTCGGTTGTTTTTAAAAAACTTAGATAAGCTTGGTGGCGACTTTCTATACCAACTCTTTTTAATTTGATGGCGCTTAGCTTCAGGTAATAACGCTAAAAAGTTTTGCTCCCCTTCTAAACGTAAAAAGTCCATGTACAAACGGGTCACTAATTGGTGGCCAATATTTCCATAGACATCAAAGCCAGCAACAAGTAGGTAATGAATACGCTCAAACAACGCATAGTCTAAAACCCACATAGTTTTAGGCTCTTGCCCAATAAACCCTTTTACTACAGTAGCACTATCAAAATGGCGAAATATGGTAAGCGCAGCATTTTTGTTATGGCCTTCACCTTTCCATAATAGGTCGGTGGTTAAATGCTCTCCATTTTTAAACATTTCGTTAGCAAGCTTAACTTTAGCCTGTAAGTACTTTTTCTCGCGCACTGAATATTTAACCCAGTTGGAGATAGGCAATGCATTGCTTTCCTCTGCTGCAGGCAGCTCAAGTGCCTCTTCATGTTGTAATAACATATCTTCAACAGCGGGCGTCGCGACTTTTTTCGGGTCTGCAAAAGCCACCCAAAAGTGATCGTTAATCACATTAAGTGCTATTTGCCCCCGACACACAGGCCCCTTAATAAAGCCCATTATGATTAGCTCAGCTTCATCAAGCATAAACTGATACTTAGCTTCAATAGGGATCACTTCAAACGTTTTAAAAGGGTTAGATGCTGATTTAGGCTCGTAACTAGGCATTTTAGTTACCGTATACTCAGGGGCAATAAATTGCTCATAAATACGTGCAAGCTTGGCGTCATCAAGTCTTAATGGCAAATGTGTTTTTGATAAAACGGTTGAGCGATCTTGTAATAAGCGATAGTAAACACGACTCACTTTTGGATCATCATATGGTCGGCGCGTATTAATTAGCTTAATTTCTTCGCCTGGCGGCGTACTTGAGCGAACGAGTTTAAAAAAGTTCTGAGGGTTATCAGAATCAAAGTAAATATGGGCTAAAAACCAGTGCTCGTAAATATAACGTGCAGCTAATTGGTATTTTAAGCTGTCTTGATTTAAAAAAGCTTCCCAGTTTTTAACGTTTGTTAGCTCGGTTTCGGTGGGCGGTTTAATATGCGCCATTTTTCCACCCTCTTTGAGCCACTTTTGTAAATGATAAAACTCTTTACTAGACACCCCTGGTAAACCGTAAGGCATGCCGCCGTGAGGCTGCTCTGCAGCTAAACGATCAAATTCGCCAATAGTCGCGCATGTTTGCGAGCGACTAAGCGAAAAATCAAACTCATCGTCAAGAATTTCGTTCTCTGGCAAAGGTGCACTTTGTTTAAGTACTAATGAATTAAACAATACCCCACCTGCAAGGTTTGCTTCTGGGGTTTGGTTACGTTCATTAAGGACCGGAGTAAACCCTTTTTTACGCCATTGCTCTGTACTCGTTGCATCAAATAATAACCGGCTTGGCGTACTTGCTAACAACCGTGTACCATCATAAACCAGCTCTTTGCTCAGCCCCCTATCTATCCCTTCAGGCGAAGAAAGTTTTAACTGGCAAGGCGCATCATAACAGCCATGACACACCACACAACGTGTATCAAGTACTGGCTTTACGTTTTGCAAAAACTCAGCACCAGCACCGGTATCGTGCGGCACAATTCGCTGCTGTGTTTGTTCATTACCAAATAAATCATTGTAATGGGCATTACCTAAATAAGCACACCCACTGAGAATAATAAGGACGAGTGTGCTGATCAGAATTTTTTTCATTCTTCGTCCTCATCACCGAGGTCGAAGGTCGGCATCATGTCCATTTGCGGAGAGACAAAAGTCTGGTTGTCCTGGGTATTTAACACCACACTTAGCAGTGGGCCGTGGGTCAGCGTTATTTGTGCATCGTGCTCGTGATTTAATACTCCATTAAATTCACTACTATGCAGCTCAAGTGCATACTCTTTTAAACTAATAGCAATACTGCTATCGGGTGCTGGGTTTTGGCATATCTGCGTCAGTAGCTCATCATTAAGAGCGAAGGAAATGTCTAAATCAGGCTTTTCTACATCTCGCTCACTAAGCGACTCATTTAAAATAAATAACGGTAAGGTTAATTTACTGTCTTGTTCAAATTCCATTATGCTCTCTTGCTAACTGACGGTGTAATTACCCGTCATTATAGCAAAAAAGAACATAATTACTGCGCCTAAATCACCACACTAAAGTTTAAAATTTAGCCGTAAACGTTGCTGATAGTTAAGTTTTAATATCATCCATTGCCGATTCAATGATAGAAAAAACAGCGCCTTGAGGGTCGCAAATAACACTAAAACGCCCTACATCAGGAATATCTGTAACAGGTACGCACACCTGCCCTCCAAGGCTCGCCACTTTTTTTACATAGCTATCGCAGTTATCTACAGCAAAGTAAATCATCCAGTGAGGAGGGATGTCTTGAGGCCATTCATCAGTCATTTGTAGCATGCCCGCTACAGGCTTGCCCGCAACTAAAAACAAGGTGTAATCCATCCCCTCCATTGGCTTTATTTCGCTTTGCCAGCCCAGTAATTCACAATAAAAATGACGACTCGTTTCACTATCGCGCGTTGCCATTTCATGCCAATAAGGCGTGTTGAGCTCGCCAGGACGCTTACACCCTATATGCTCTTTACCTTGCCATAACGCCACCGTGGCACCCGCAGGATCCTTTAGCATTAACATACGTCCCGCATTCATCACATTATGCGGGCCCGCTATAATTTTAGCGCCGAGCTCTTGCGCCTTCATTGCACATGCATCAACATCATCCACTGCAATATAGGTCAACCAGTAGCTAGGTATGGAATCAGCCACTTGCTCTTTAGGCATTTGATACATGGCTGCAATATCGTCACCTTGCTTTTGTAGCATAGTGTAATACTCATCATCGCCAATGGGTTGATCGTCACTTCCCCACTCAAACAACGCAGTATAAAAAGCCTTCCCTTCTTGCCAGTTGTGAGTACACAGTTCAGCCCAGCAAAATACACCTTGTGGATAGTTATTTTTATTATTCATTGTCCATTTCCTGTTGTAAATTTAAGCCATTTTTAGCTTAGGCTAATACCCTGTAAGTGTCGATAGTTATTCACTGAATAAGCCCTCTTACACACCAGTGACCACTTCCACTTGGGATTTGTAAAGCCGACCCAAACAACATTATTTACATTAACGCCAAGCAGCTAAAAGCTGATAGCTAAAAACTAATCACTTTTATTCAGGCATTAAAAAAACCGAGGCTAAGCGCGGGTTTTTTTAGTATTAATTAGCTAGGCTAATTATTACTCAACAAAATATTATACAAAGAACATAACCGAAAATGT